>JAESRV010000066.1 GCA_016764475.1 Amylibacter sp. | reverse complement strand
TTCGCGTTTTGGTTGATCTGTATCAGGTCAGCATAATCAGGGTCACCCTTATCATGGCGCAATAGTAAAAGATCACAATAGCCCGAAATTGCGGTCAGAAGGTTGTTGAAATCATGGGCAATGCCACCTGCCAACTGCCCGATCGCCTGCATTTTCTGGCTTTGCACGAATTGCGCTTCCAACGTTTTCAACTCTGTCGCATCACTAATTACCGCAATCAGATCAGAGCCGCCCCTTGGGTCCATGCTGATCAGGGACACGTGCAAAAACACTTCTGATTTTGGCCCCGTGACCTGTACCAGTTTCGGCTCTCCACGTGCAACACGCTGACTAAGATCATCCAGCCAGTCAGGCACAGGGCGGCTTAGGCCCGACACTATTTCAGACAGGTTCGGCGTAGCACCATCCTTAATACCAAGGATATTGCGTGAAAATTGGTTGGTTTGCTTGATGCGCCCGTCTTTTCTGATCCGCAGCAGCGCAATCGGCAAATCATCGAATAATTCCTGCACGGTTGTCGGGGATACTTTGGCCAAAGCCGCTAATCTGGATGCCTTCATCTTGGCCTTGCCCAGCACCACCTGACTTTTTGCAGAAGGCGTTACCACCCAATAGGTAAAGGCCGCCGTTGCAAAAACACTTAAAGGTATCAGCAAAGCCACCACCTTTAATTCAGGTGGTAATAATGGCACAGCAATAACCAACACCGCGATAAAACCCAGAATAAGGCAAGCAACCCACCACTCCAACGTAAACGTCTTTTTAGTTTTTATATTAGGTATTTGCATATACGCCCCTCTTACTGCTGGCAGATTAGAGGAAAACGGCATAAAAATGCAATCTATAGGTGTATTTTTCTAAAAACGGTCAGAAAAAACCCATCGGTTCCCGCGCTGGGAAGAAAGTTTTTGCAGATATCAGGCTGCCATTGGGGATGCTTGGATAGAAAGGCCGAGGCCTGCATTTCATTCTCATCCTTTAGCAATGAACAGGTAACATATGACAGCACGCCACCCGTTTTTACCAGCTTTTGCGCAGTGCCTAGAATATCCGCCTGAACTTGTAACAAGGCTTGCAAATCTTCTGCCCCGAACCGCCATTTCCCGTCAGGGTTACGCCGCCATGCGCCTGTGCCCGAACACGGCACGTCCAGTAGAACCAGATCATAGGTTTTGCCCGTTAAGGCAGGGTCCTCGCGCAATACCCGAATTGTCGCCCCTGCCCGTTTGGCCCGAACGCTCAGGTCTTTCATCCGCCCGAAGTTCTGGTCATACGCATTGATTTGCATACCCCCACGCGCCGCAATCGCAAGGCTTTTACCGCCACCGCCCGCACAGTAATCCAGCACAGTTGTGACACCTTCCAAGGGCAAAGCATCCACAACCGCTTGTGATCCTGCATCCTGAATTTCCACCAAACCGTTCTTATAAGCCTCAGACATGGCCACACGCCGTGGGTTTGCGGTGACACGCAAAGCATTGGGCACTTGATCAACGGCAACCGTATCAATCCCGTCTTTGGCCAAAGCAATTTGCACCTGCCCAAGGTCTGCCTTTTTGCAGTTCACCCGCAAATCCAGCGGTGCGCGGGATTGCAGGGCAGTCAAATCAGCCTCAAACCCGTCTTGCAGGCTATCGCGCAACTTGGGTTCAATCCAGTCAGGCACATCCAAACGCACGGCGTCTGTTGGCATCTCTTTAACCTGCTCTAATGCAGCTAGCTCTGAAGCACTTAAAACATCAGCCGCAAAGCGTTCACCCGTAAACACATCCGCCACAGGCTGAACCGCACCTAAAATATGCCCCGCAACCAGCCCCCGCGCCCCGTCAAAGCCCGCCTTATGCATCAAAGACCGCTTCTGGCGCAGGCAATCAAACACAATGTCGCGCACCGCAGCACGATCTTTCGATCCCGCATAACGGTTGGAACGCGCCCAGTTTGTCAGGGTTTTTTCCGCAGGCGCACCTGTTAGGATAGCATCCAGAATATCAATGGCCGCGGCATAGCGTGCGTTGGGTGTCATCTACCCAACCCGGTAATTCGGGCTTTCGCGGGTGATCTGCACATCATGCACATGGCTTTCTTTCAGCCCCGCGCCCGAGATTTTCACAAACTTGCAATCCTTGCGCATCTCTTCCACGTTTGCACAGCCAGTGTACCCCATGGACGCCCGCAAGCCGCCGATCATTTGGTGAATGACAGAGGTCACACTGCCTTTGTATGGCACCTGTCCTTCAATACCTTCAGGCACCAATTTATCTGTGCTGGCCTCTTTTTGGAAATAACGGTCAGCGGAACCTCGCGCCATCGCCCCCACACTGCCCATACCACGGAAAGATTTGAAACTGCGACCTTGGTATAGAATAATTTCACCGGGGGCCTCATCCGTGCCTGCCAGCATGGACCCTACCATGGCACAATGCGCCCCTGCGGCAATCGCTTTGGAAAAATCGCCGGAATATTTGATGCCGCCATCGGCAATCACAGGCGTGCCGGTTTCAGCCGCCGCATTGGCACAATCATCTATTGCGGTCAGTTGCGGCACGCCTACGCCTGCCACAATGCGTGTGGTACAAATCGAGCCAGGCCCGATACCGACCTTCACCGCATCCGCCCCCGCCCCGATCAGGGCTTTGGTRGCYTCACCTGTGGCCACGTTGCCTGCAATCACCTGCACCGYGTTYGAMARTTTCTTAATSCGYTCAACCGCTTGKGCCACRGAAATYGAATGCCCGTGGGCSGTRTCAATCACCACYARRTCAACRCCTGCATCWATCARCTGTTCMGCSCGCGCAAAGCCCGCATCSCCCACKGTAGAGGCSGCMGCCACCCGYAAACGCCCCARATCATCYTTACAGGCCTGCGGGTTYARCACGGCTTGTTCCAAATCYTTCAGKGTYAGMARACCYGTCARTTTATTGGCRYCRTCSACCACCAACARCTTTTCAATGCGCCGYGCCTGCATGATGCTTTTGGCTTCATCCARATCAGTAGGCTCTTTCACAATCGCCARATCRTTTGATGTCATCATCACCGAAACAGGKGTTTTRTCRTCMGWKGCAAARCGCATATCGCGGTTGGTCACAATGCCSACAACGCGGCCASTGTCGTCWATYACGGGRAACCCCGTRATGCGGTAGCGTTCCTGCAAAGCTTTTGCATCYGCYAAWGTCTGATCCGCYCKYARYGTRATCGGCGAATARACCGTGCCACTGACAAACCGTTTCACGCGGCGYACTTGRTCYGCYTGYTCRRYYTCSGTCAGATTACGGTGYAACACSCCRATGCCRCCCGATTGCGCCATSGCWATSGCCATRCGYGCYTCGGTCACGGTGTCCATCGCCGAGCTTAAAAGCGGGATATTCATCGCRATGGATTTRGTCACATATGTGGYRGTATYAGCRTCAGACGGCARCACGCTGGACGCRGCCGGAACAAGTAGTACATCATCGAAGGTAAGGGCCTCACGAATTTCCATTTGGTATCTCCAAAAGTTATCGGTATTGACGCTGCCCTATCTCATGGATGCGCAGGAATGGAAAGGGGTAATATTGATTCACCTGAATAGTGCGTAGTCTTCACGCACTATTATAATTTAAACAGACCTCAGCATAACTTGAGGATTCCCATTGACGGGTCACTGTTGTTAAATCGCAAGCGTCCAGCACTTACGTTTTCGGACTATAATTCCACGGCAGAAGCTGGTCTAGCCTGTTGATTCTGTGGTCAGCGATGCGTTCCAGAACCCACGTGATCCAAGCCTGCGGATCGACTTTGTTCAGCTTGGCAGTTTCAACCAGGGCATAGGCGATGGCCATTGAGTCGCCGCCGCGTTGTAAGCCCGCGAACATCCAACTTTTGCGGCCTATCACTGCCCGGCAGGGCATGCACAGCATGGACAAACAAGGCCGGCGGCGTTTGGTTCGCCACGGCTTTCTTCCCGAACGTGAGCTATCGACAAACCCGAAAAAGAGAATTGCACTGCACTGCCCTATCACCTATACAGCCCCTCAAGCACCCGTAGCTCAGCTGGATAGAGCGCTGCCCTCCGAAGGCAGAGGTCTCGCGTTCGAATCGCGACGGGTGCACCAAAACAAACCCTTTAAAACAAAGACTTTAGAGAGTGCAGCATCTCTTCAAGCACATCGCGTCGGATTGGCTTGCGATAGTTGTCTGTCACTAACGTTCGTGACTGTGCCCAGCATTAGCGCACATGACAACCCCTTAACCAATTTCCACCGCCATCAACTTCCACAAAGATTAACGCAGCTTTTCCACACCCACACACACACAGGGGGTTTTCGTTTTGTGGGGAATGACTTAAAAGCATGGCACCTTACCCAACGACGGCCCTAAAATGATCAAAACACCTATTTATGTTATCAGCGATATTCACGGCGCGCTTACCAAGCTGCTTGAAGTGCAAGAGCGTATCACGCAAGACGCTGCCACGCATGGTATCCGCGATTACACCATCATCCATATCGGTGATCTGGTGGATCGGCGTGAGGATAGCAAGGGGGTGATTGAGCATCTTATGGCGGGGATTGCGGCGGGTAAACCGTGGGTGGTGTTAAAAGGTAATCATGACCGGATGATGCACTGGTTTATGGAAGATCCTGATCGGCCTGACAGCCATCTAAAGCCGGGGTATAGCTGGCTTTATCACCGTATTGGCGGGCGTGAGACACTAGAGTCATACGGGGTTACCTTTGCGGAAGAATTTGACAAGCACGATGTGCATAAGCTGGCACTACCTGCCATCCCGCCTGCGCATCTGGCGTTTTTGCGTGATTTGCCAAGCTATATTGAGACCGACAAATACATCTTTGTGCATGCGGGCATTCGGCCCAACGTGGCGATGGATCAGCAAACCGAAGATGATCTGGTCTGGATCCGTGGGCCGTTCTTTGAACATACGCAAAGCTTTGGTAAAGTGGTGATCCACGGGCATACGGTTATTGATCAGGTGACGGATTACGGCAATCGCATCAACATTGATACCGGGGCCGCATGGGGCGGGCCGATTTCGGTGGTGTTTGCGGATGACACAGGCGTGGTTGAGCTGGATGCGGATGGCGCGCGCGTAGCGATCACCAAGGCCGAGGATGTGGTTAGCTCTTGAGTTTCGTATAATCTGGCAGGCGATCTTTCAGAAATGAATAAGTTTTGCGGGCTTGGGTGATTTCACTTGGGTCGATTTCCAGCATTTTCAGCTGTTCATCATGCTGCGCAAATGCAACGGCCTGTTTGTTTTCATCCATCCATGGGTAGCAGAAGCGCGAATTGCCGTAATCCGCCCCTGCCCTATTCAGGCTTAGGAAAAACACCTGGTTTTCCAATGCGCGCGTGGTGGTGAAATCGTGCCATGTGGCAAAGGATGTATCGCGGAAGTACGCGCCGCAATGCAGGATGACATCGGCACCGTGATCCAGCACAAGGGTGCGGATCAGCTCTGGGATGCGCAGGTCGTAGCAGATGATCGGGGCGAAGGTTAGGCCTTTGATTTCAAAGGTAAACAGATGGTCGCCGCGTTTGAAATATTCCTTTTCCATCGAGGCACCGTATTGGGCCAAATGCAGCTTGTCGTAATGGCCGATCAATGCGCCTGCGGGGTTGACTACGGCAAGGCATATGTGATGTGCATTTGCGCCGCGCCGCGCAAAACTATAGGCTATGTGGCAGTTGAATTCTTGCGCCACTTGTCGCCAGCATTCGAAAGACGCGCCATCCAGCGGTTCGGCCAAAGTATCGAGGTTTTCAAAGGTTTTCCGCGCATAATCAAGGCTCGACAATTCAGGCAGCACCACCAGATCGGCGGGCGCATCTTTTAGGGCTGTCTTCACCTTTTGTGAAGACAGTTCAAGATGTGCATCCCGCCCTGCAATGGTTGTCATTGCGGGGATATTGATCTGGCAGGCAAGCAGCCGAAAGGGTGGGTTTGTCATGGCTCATAACTTACTTTATCAGGCATTATGTTGCCAGTATAAATTTACCCAGCCTGCAGCATCCCCCACAGTTCATCCTTTAACGTCATGCGTTGTTTGCGCATGGCCTGTTCATTCAGATCATCAGTGGGTTCCACATTGGTTTCCGAGCGGTGAATGGCGCCGTTCACATCGTGATACTCATCAAAAAGACGTGCGAAATGGGCGTTTTCGGTTTTCAATTTGTGGATAGCATCCATGTGGTCGGGGAATTCTTCGGCTAATTCGTGCGGGGTGTGGGACATGTGGGTTTTCCTTATTGATTAGATACCTTCGCAGCCTATGCGCCCTTTCCCGCATGATCCTTGACCTGGATCAAAGAGGGCCCTTTTTGCAGATGTGCCAGCCAGTTTCCCAGTTCTGTGGTTCTTATGATTTTGTCTAAATCCGCCAGCGTTCCGCCTAAGCGGGCAACAGCGGCGGCATCTGTGGCCGCGATACGCAAGTCAGCCGCCAAATCTGCCCCTTGTGCAAAAAACCCACCCCCAACATAGCCTGCAATCGCTGTGGCAGGCAGTTCGGGGTGATATTGCATCCCCCAGAAATCCACACCATTGGCGTGGTAGCTCATTGCTTGCACAGGACTATGCGCGTTGCTTGCAATCAACACGGCACCGTCCGGCAGGCGTTGCACCTCATCGCGGTGAATGCACGGTGCGCAATAACCATCATGGCGGCCTTGCATCATCGGGTGCGTACGGCCCGCACCCGTTATTTCAATATCACGCGCCAGGCCTATTTCCATACCGTTTGGCCAGGCCCCGACGGTATCGCCCAATAGAACCGTGGCCAGTTGCAGGCCATTGCATGAGCCGATGGTTGGAATACCTGCATCAAACACCCGTTCACCCGCTTTGCGTAAAGCGGCCGCTTCGGGCGCATCGGTTGACCACGCAACACCCGACCCGGTGAATACAGCACCATCAATGCCATCTAAATCTTCTTGTGTAAGGGCGGTGCGGTATGGCTCGACCATATGGATGCAAACATCTGCGGATCGGCTTTTTAATGCTGCTGCATAGTAATCTGAACCTGTCGCCAAGCCCTTTGCGCGGGTCGCATCAACCAGTTCGGGCGTTTCGGCCTCTAGGATCAGTATTTTCATGGCGATTTGGCCTTTCCCACGGTGATGTTCGGGGCGTGAAAAATCATTACAAGATTTATACAGCCTGTCCATGCCCTTATCCCACCCGCCGGAAACAGATGGGATACAGATGGGATAAGGGCGTAAATCAACGTAAAACGAAGGTAATCACTTTGGCCGAAACCTCGGATGATGTGTTCACAAATGTTGCTTTTGCAGCGGCCCTTGGCAGGGCAAAGCTGGCACTGGCAACAACCCGTTCGAGGGATCTGCCTTGGATCACAATCACAACAACGCCTTCAGCAACGAAGGCTATATGTCGGGTATGTTATGAAACCTCTGAACAAGAGCGGCAAGTTGGCATTATAGCATGTGCAAGGCTGTGGTTTTATTGGCTTTGTGGGTATTTGGCTGAGAAGCGGCGTTTTCCGTGGGTATTTTCCGATTTCAGGCGGACTCGCCCACTAGCCTTTTCCCCGCAATAAAACTGAAAATGGCCACATAATTCTACTAGCGGATCCCATGGAAAATGGGGATTACCCAACAATCGCTTCCTGCTTAAAATTCTCGGCGCGTGATGTTCATACGATTTCCCTGGCAAACAGCCCACTTATCGTTGACAGCTCAGGTATCCGCGTGTAAATCCCACGCAGACCAATAACGTGCCCAGATGGCGGAATTGGTAGACGCGCTAGCTTCAGGTGCTAGTGTCTGTATGGACGTGGAGGTTCGAGTCCTCTTCTGGGCACCAAGATGTTTCTTATAAGTTATTGATTTATAATGAAAGAAATCTGTGGTATAAGCCCGTTAGTTACACATTCAGCTACACAAACGGCCTTTTATGTCATTAAATCTTACTATGAAACATGTCCAAATAGACCAAAATGGTTACTATAGATACCGCCGCCGTATCCCAGTAGCTGCGAAGGCTTTTGTAGGAAAGACCGAGTTCGTAAAGGTGCTTGGCAAAACTGAAAGTGAAGCTTTAAGCCATTATGGTGATGTACATCGTCATTGTGATCACCTCTTTGCACTAGCGAAAGACGGTGTAGTTGCGGCATCTCCAGCAATTCAACAAGAACGTTTAGAGGTTCTCTTAAAGAAATGGGGGGCTGATCCTTATAGCTCAGGACGTGATGAAAATGAGTTTTTATGGAGAGGTGCTCATGTAGAGCAGATATTAGCCAAGTATAAGGAAGACCCAGATACGGGGTGGCCTATTGGTGTCTCCAAAGAAGATGATGTGAATAGCCCCTAGATTTATAGACACCTTGTCCCCTAAAAATGAGGCAAGGAGAACTCAATGGCACGACCAAATTTCACAGAAGAATTCAAGATAGAT
>JAESRV010000086.1 GCA_016764475.1 Amylibacter sp. | reverse complement strand
GCCGCTTTTAGGAACAAGCAGGTTCAACTAGCTTGGTTCGGAGGTTTCAGCGGAGTAAAAGCCAGACAAATCGTTCCTCATTCTATGGCAATTGCCCAAGGTATACAAGACAGAGAGTTTCGCACCTATATCATAGCAAATACAAAAACAGGTTTACAATACTCAGAAAATTTTCCAAAAGATATACAAGGCAGAACCTTTATCTTTGGCTCAAAAGGCTCCACCAGCGGAAGATTGATGCCTGAGTATTTTATAAGAGAGAACTTGCATAAGGCTCCGTCAAAAGTTTTTTCAAAGGTCGGATATTCTGGAAATCATACTAAAACCATTGCCTTGGTTCAAAGCGGAGCTTATCAGATAGGTGCTGTAAATTTCAAAGTATGGGAGTCGGCTCTAAAAGAAGGAAAAATAGATACATCTAAAGTAAAGGTCATTTGGAAAACACCAACTTTTCCTGATTATCAATTTAGCGTGCAGGGTGACTTAGACACTATTTACGGAGAGGGTTTTACAACAAAACTCAAAAACACCATACTGAATATAAAAGACAAAGAGATTTTAGATGCATTTGACAGAAGTGGTTTTATAGAAGCCAAAAACTCTGACTTTGATCCTATTCTTATTGTTGGTAAACAAACCGGTCTGATTGATTACATGACAGCGAATTTCGGTAAAATCGATACGGACCACGCGTTAAGTTACCATATCCCGGGTATGCAGTTTCCGTTGGCGCCTTGGGTCGCGCAATTGGCCGAAATACGCGACCAGATTAAGGTGCCTGTGTTTCATGCTTGTAAAATCGCTGATCTGTCTTCGGCGCGATACGCGCTTGAAAGTGGGGCGGTTGATATGGTGGGCATGGTGCGTGCGCATTTTGCCGACCCCAATATTGTGAATAAGTTGAAAGCRGGCAAAGAAGACCGCATCCGGCCCTGTGTCGGTGCAGGCTATTGTTTGGGTAGGATTTACAGCGGTGACGGCTCTTTGTGTGTGCATAACGCTGCCATGGGGCGCGAGGCCACCATGCCGCATCTGAWWWMRMKRWCAAAAGGCAAGCGCAAGAAAGTGGTTATCGTTGGGGGTGGCCCTGCGGGGCTGGAAGCAGCTAGGGTCAGTGGCGAACKCGGGCATGATGTTGTGCTTTTTGAAGCCACAGGCGAGCTGGGTGGGCAGATCAATCTGGCSGCRCGTGCCGSYTGGCGTAAAGATYTGATCGGAATTGTCGAYTGGCTAAAGGCSGAAGTKRMRCWKYTGGGCGTSGATATYCGYTGGAAYTGCTTTGCGGATAWRGATRYGGTTYWGGCCGAAAAYCCCGATGTYGTSYTKATCGCWACSGGYGGCTTGCCCGACACRGATTATGTSGYRGGTGGYGAGCACGCGATCAGCACATGGGATGTGCTTGCGGGGCAGGACATCAGCGGGTCGGTTCTGATTTATGATGACAATGGGCAACACCAAGGCCCAAGTTGTGCTGATTTCTTAAGCCGAAAAGCGGATGTATGTGTGGAATTAATCACGCCTGATCGTGCGGCGGCGATGGATACGGGTACGATGAGCTATCCGATATTTATGGAACATTTCTATCAAAATGGCGTCACGATCACGCCCGACCACCGCCTGCGTTCTGTGACCAAAGAGGGTAACCGCCTGCGGGCTATTTTTGGTAATGAATTCAACGGCCCTGATATTGAACGTATTGTCGACCATCTGGTTGTGGAACATGGCACTTTGCCGATGACGGATGTGTTTGAAGCGCTACGTGCGGCCTCTGCCAATAATGGCGTGATTGATTATGATTGCTTGCAGAAAAACCAACCACAACCGGAAAGGGATGGCAGCTTCTCCCTTTATTCTATAGGGGATGCGGTGGCTTGCCGAAATATTCACGCAGCGATTTATGATGCGCTTCGGCTTTGCAAGGATTTATAGCCCTGAAATCATACGTATATTCGCCGAAAATAATGATATTTTATTTTTTTAGAGCAAAAATTGTAAGTTTAGCATATGAAGAAACCAATAAGATTTATTGAGGCAGCAACGCGTATGTACAAGGACGACTGGTATCGCCACAAAACATGGGATGCGCAGATAGAGAAAAGTTTTAATGAAACTTTAAGACATGCCCGTCTGAAGCAGGATTTTCTGCGCATTCAAGCATCTTACTTGACGACGAACTACCCAGAGGTTTCCTTGAAGCTGTTGGAACGTTACTTTGCTATGGGTTTGCATTTCGATATGGCCTTTGGATGGTATGATCGGGCCATGGCCTATAHTTCGCTTGGGGATATCGACCAGGCGTTAGAAGCTTTTTGTGAAGCCCTTGAAGAAGAAGATATGAAYTCTGAYGCTTTATCACCGGCYTATTTGGCGATGCCCAAGCTGGTKGCTGATTTGGCYATAGAMACATGGTACMCTAAAGCAMTGRAAACRCTGCAACGCTATGCAGGCAGACGTAAACGGCCACGGGATTATTATGAATGGAACGCGGTTTCCGCCTTGATCTGCTCACAGATGGGGCAGCATTCTGAGGCTAAGAAATATGCACAAGATGCGTTGGAAATTGTTAAAAAGCAGGCTTCCGGCGTTAGTTATAAATCCAAGACATGGATAGTTCGTGATGATGATATGCATCAAAACCTGTTCAATAAAACGCTGGAAATAACCACGGGCCATAAAATGGGCTTAAAGGGACGTTTCAGTCGGATGTTGGGTCACTGATAGACCCCAGATAGGCGTTGTTGAACGCAATATATCCGTCCGATGTGCACTTTAAGTGCTTTTGGGTTATTTCATGCAACATCGGTAGTTTATGAAACGGTACTGTCGGGTACACGTGATGTTCAATATGATAGGGCATGTTCCAYGCCAGAAACCGTACAATTCTGTTGGTAAAGGTCGTGCGGGTGTTTTCAAACATATTAGCCACCATTGGGCATCGGCCGTGCTCGGCTAAAAGGTATAGGCGTAAAAACGGCTGACCTATGATGGCAGGGAGTACCCAGCACCAAAGCACCCATGTGTAGCCTGCCATGATAAARCYGATAACACCCACATAWAGYACCARCATAATGCGGGCTTCCAGCCGGATTTTKGCTTTTGCTTTTGCMGGGATATAKGGATCRTGATTGTCGCGYGTTGCGTTTTTAATCARCTTRCCGATRTTGCCGCGCCAGATSGGAARGCCGGAAATATGCCAGATATATTGYCSGRTRGTTWCRGGTTTCGGKGTGTTCAATTCRGGGTCATTTTCAGGGTCRTTTGTGAACCTGTGATGGGCCAGATGAAAATAACGAAACCAGATCATCGGAATGASCATTATAAAAGAAGTGATGCGCCCGACAAATTTATTCAGAACTTCGGTTTTAAACGGTGTGGAGTGAATGGTTTCATGCAGGATGGTGAAATTAAACGCCATCAGGATGCCCATGGGGATCAACAGAAGCGGCCAAAAGGGCAAGCCTTTATGGATATAAAGGCCAAAGATCAGTATCAGGCCCCAGTATATTGCTAGATGAATAAGGGCAGGTGTATCAGAACGYTCTGTCAATGCGTTGCGAGTTGAGGCGGGTARCCCGCTAAGAAACGCTTTGTGATCCATCTAAGGTGTCCAATCTTTTTGGGCCATTTCAAACCCTTCAAATTCAAATCCGGGGGATACGGTGCAGCCGACCAAGACCCAGCCATCTACTGGAATGGATTTTTGCCATGCATCTTTTGRCACGATGCGTTGTGGCCGCTGATCTGACGTTATATCTGGCCCAAGTATTTCTATGCGGGTGACACCGTTTTCATGGATATGCAGCTCCATTGGGCTGCCCGCGTACCAGTGCCAGATTTCCACTGCATCGACGCGGTGCCAGTGGCTGAACTGATGCGCTTCCAGCAGAAAATAAATCGCGGTGCCTGCGGCGCGTGGCTTTTCATTACCGCGCCATGTTTCGGCGTACCAACCACCTTCGGGGTGGGGGTGCAGGTTTAAGGATTTGATGATGTCTTTGGGATTCATTTTATATTCGAGCTGCCYTTTTGCAATTTCAAGTTTCAGARACTAAACTAGTTTAGTCTTTTTAGAACGAAATAAATATACATTAAAACTGTGTATTAYCTGATGAATTGTTTTACATAATCARCCCCTTGAGGGGTGTTTTTAAAGTACTTACGGCACAATTCAATCTTRGTRAAAACATCCTCATGGCCGGTTTCTTTGCCCCACGGGTCCACATATATCAGCGCGCCTGTGACATGAAACAGCGTGATCATCTCATCCACATCATCGGGTACCACAAGCGTGTGAACCTCGCCTGGCGGTTCAAACACATAAGCACCCGTGGTTGCCTTCCAGTCGTGTTCCAAATAATGCCATGAGCCGCGCAGAACATGGGCGTGAACCGGCCCCGCATGTTTGTGGCGCGACAGCACCCCTGATTTTCGCACTCGCAACAGGTTCACATAATAGCCTTGCGATACATTCAGGCAAAGCGGGCGAAACCAGACATCTGGGGCTTGGGGTATCCACAGGCTTTCATCCTCAGGGATCATATCGGGGATCACCAAATCAGAGGCCATATCAGGGGGTTGTTTGCCTTGAAAAGCCATGTGTTTTTCATCGGTCACGGGGTTTCTCCATAGTTTACAGCGGTGATCAGATCAGCGCGATTGTGCCAATTCCAATAGGTTTCGATGATCTGGTTGGCAACAGGGCCAGGCGCGTCATTGCCCAGAATGCGCTGATTGATGCGGGTAACAGCGACAGGGCCACCTGCGGTGGTTGCCGTGAAAATCTCATCGGCTTSYAGRAAYTCRYCKGCRGTWATATCRCGGGTCTCATGGGGCARGYCAAGCTCTGCGCATATYTCYAATACGGTTTKRCGGGTRATSCCCATYAACATGCCTGATTTCGGGGTYACCACAGTRCCGYCTAAKACTGCRAAWATGTTAAASCCCGGCCCTTCGGTAATACAYCCGCGATCATCCARTAAAACRCAKGTGTCATAGCCYGCGTCWAGGGCYTCRAACARGGCGTTTGTCATRTCACCCCAATGRTAGTTTTTCACTGTGGGATCAASSGATTGYGGYGATATKCGTGTGCTGCTTCCSGCCAACAGAATATGCGCYCCGCGCTTTGCMACCTYRSTTGGAATAACCCAGAYAAAAGGCACCACCCAAGCGTAGAAATGATTGTCRCAGGCGCGCGGRTCACGGGTGCCTGCAATGGTTGGGGTGCCGCGTGATGCCACCATGGAAACATAGGCGGATTTCAACCCTGATGCTGCTACCAAATCTTGCAGTATTTGCCTGATATCATCGCGGCTTTGCGGAATTTCCAATCGCAGTTTTCGGATCGAGGCCTCAAACCGATCCAGATAACCCTCAAGGCGAAAAAAATTGCCTTCCCAGACATGCACCACATCATAAGTGATGTCAGACCGCGTCAGCCCCCAGTCCGTAACGCTGATCTTGGCGTCTTTAATCGGGATGATTTGGCYTGCCATCCATGCGGCACCCAATGAAAGGTCAGGTTYTGGCATGAAAGATAAASCCMAGRAARTTCAGCAGGATTTGGGCGGCYAGAATGGATGTVGAMCCMGWTTGATCATAATCRGGCGCAACYTCKACCAGATCAATGCCRACMACTTCGTGGTTTTGGGCCACATGTTGCARMARTTCCAGCACTTCGTAATACAAGAACCCGCCGTGGCTGGGYGTGCCGGTGCCGGGSGCGATAGASGGGCAGAACGCGTCGATGTCCAGTGTCACATAAATCCTGGCACCTTTKGGRATACGTTTGGCGGCYGCYTCRATCCCCATCGCSCGAATTTGWCGTACAGACTGGATGTCTGACCCCATTGAACGGGCATCCTCATAACCRACTTTGGCGGTSGARCTGACATTTCGRATGCCGTATTGTGATAACCCCGTGACATAATCCTTGTCCGCCGCACGGCGCATCGGGTTGCCGTGGCCGTAACGCACGCCGTGGCGTTCATCGACAAAATCCAGATGGGCATCAATTTGCAGGATGTGAATATCGCCCTGATCGTCAAACGCGTTAATGCAAGGAATATTGACCGAATGATCGCCGCCAATGGTGACAGGGATGGCCCCTGCCGCCAGTGCTTTGCGCACGCCAAACTCGATATTGGCGTGGGAACTGACCGTGTCGGTGTGAATAATGTCCGCATCCCCCATATCAACAATGTTGACATCTTCACCCAGATAAGTCGCATCATCTTCATGGTCATATGCCCCCGCATGGCCGAATGCGAACAGGGTTGAGGCTTCACGTATCCCGCGCGGCCCGAAACGCGCCCCTGATCGGAACTGTGTGCCTGCGTCAAACGGTGCGCCTAAAATTGCTACGTCCGCCGTAAAATCATCCCAGTTTTCCACATAAGGTTTCTTGGCGAATGTGGCGATACCAACAAAGGGCAGGTTCAACCGCCCGCTTTCATAGCCGTGTTTGGTCATAATCGACTCCATTTCCAGTTTTAGGTTGCGGTAAGTCCGCAAAACATTCAATAAAAAACTATGATAATCGCGCCAGAATTTTGGCGGCGTACACCGCCTGCACTTTTTCCGTGCCTTTTGGGCTTCATCGGCCTTGGTTTGGCATGGCGCCGTGCTGCCGAAGTTTGGCCGGTACCCCCGATGATCGGGGAAGCGATTTTACTGGTGTCTTGCCTGATGTTTATGGCCACGGGCACCAGTTACCACATGAAGCTCAGCCTGCGCCCATCGGTAATATTTGAAGATCTGAAGGTGGGGCCTGCACGTGGTGCGGTATCGGCAGGTTCCATGTGTTTGATGTTATACGCCGCTGCAATGGCCCCGTATCTGTATGAATTAGCACAGATTTTCTGGTGGCTGGCGGTGATACAACACGCAGGTTACATGGTCTGTGTAACTTTGGCACTGGCGCGGTCTGATACGCAATTATCAGATGTGAACCCGTCGATCATCCTGCCCTATGTGGGCTACATCTTGGCTTCGGTCGGCGGCCCTGCTTTGGGCTATGCAACATTTTCGGGGTTCTTGCTGATGGCAACGATACCCGGGTGCGTTTTTATCATTGTGCTGTCACTGGTGAACCTGAAGCGGCACGGTATCAATATACCCTTGCGATCGACCTATTTCATTATACTTGCCCCTTTATCAATCTACGGCATTGGGTCTTATTCTATCTGGCCTAATACCAGCTATGTGGTTTTTTGGTCTATCGCATTGATAGCGGGCCTTTGTTTAACCCCGTTTCTACGATGGTTCAGCGCAGGTGGCTGGACGCCCTCATGGGGCGCTTTTACATTTCCACTATCCGCCTTTGCAGGTGTTATGCTGACAGGGGTGCAATCGGATTTCGGGCTGGTGGCTGAAATAGCTTCGGAGCTATCGCTTGGCCTTGCAAGCCTTGTTGTGCCCTATGTGGTCTGGAAGACCTATCGTTTCTGGATGAGCGGAAAACTGGCGCAGGCGACAGGCGCGTCTGTTGTTTAAAGGAATTTTCAAGTGAAATGGGTATAGGGAGTTGTTCAAAGGTTCCCAAGAAAACACTTGGCTTTAAAACTCCAGCCTTTTTTAGCACTTCCCCGAGATGAATTTGTGGAGCAAAATCATCCTACTATCACGGAGCAGGCGATTTTCTTTGCGAAGCCTGGTGATTTCTGCTTACAGGCCGCTCTGCACTGCCGGTTTAGGCAATCCTCTGGGCTCAAGTTGTATCCAGCGGCTTAACGTCGAAAAACCAACACCAAAATCGGCAGCAACCTGCTTGCGGCTTAACCCGCTCGTCAGTGCAACGCGAACCGCTTCCTGCTTAAACTCTGTTGTGCGTTTTGTTCCTATACTTGTTCTCCTTTTGCGCATAATACGCGGTTAAAGGATTGGCACAATTCCGCGACAGGCCCAAAACTTGTCCCACGCTTTTTCCAATGTAGGCAGTTTAGCATCCCGTCTTCTACGTGCTGATTGAACATCCTTTACTTTCAAGCTTTCCATTCTCGTATGTGACTTGAGAAGAGGAAAACTGTGTCGGACGTCTTTGGGAATGTCATATCGTATATGCCAAGTGTCTTTTCGCTGTAATAGGGGGTGGTTTCCGTAGCAAAATCCGTAGCAGTAATTCCATTATAACACTTTTATTACAACATATTAAATGCTTACACCCCTGCGATATTCGATTCCCGGTGCAACTTCCCTTGCACTTTTCCCCCATCCTGTTATCGAAGCATAATCGCATGTGAAAGATAGCTAATGAGACGATCCGGCAATTCTGCAAATGATATCGAAGAACGTGAAAAATCCAAGAAAGTCGGATCCTTGCGCGGCTTGCTTCCGTTCCTGAAACCTTACCGCGTTTTGATGGGATTGGCGTTGTTAGCGTTGATTGTAACCGCTAGCCTTTCGCTGATATTACCCCTTGCCGTGCGCCGTGTAGTGGATGGTTTTGC
>JAESRV010000065.1 GCA_016764475.1 Amylibacter sp. | reverse complement strand
GGTTTCGTTTAAGAGGTTTGACAAGAAGCGTTGCTTTAAGTCATCAGATAAACTGCCCTCATCCGATAGGATTTCCGCAGTGGATTTAATCGTGGTGATGTTGGACAGCATCAAATGCATGGCCTCAGAAAAGAACGGATCGCTGTTCATCTGGTCGGACATTGCTTGAAGTGTTTCGTCTTGTACCTTGGCGCGATCAAATTGCCGACCGATCAGGCGGGCAAAGCCGTGGAAGCGGGCGATAAACTCTTCGGTTTTATCGGTCTCACAGGCGATGGTCGGGGCCAAGGCTGCGGCCTGTTCCACACGCCCGACAAGGGCCTGATCTGCCCCTTCGTTCAGGCTGCGTGGATCAACCTCTAAGACGCGCGCCAATGCCAGCAAGGTTTTGCCGCCGATTCCCCGCCGATTATGTTCAATCAGGTTCAGATATGATGCAGAAATTCCCGCCTGCTTTGCAAGGGCAGCTTGGCTGACCCCCTTGGATCGGCGGTTTTCACGAATGCGTGTTCCTAACAGGCTGCGTGGCATCTTGGCTTTTCCTTTAATTTTAAACGAAAATATCGTCTGTAGTAAATATATTTACTTTATTACTACATGTAAATTCTAAATATTTACAAAATAATCAAACAAAATCAGTTGTTTATTGTAATAGTTGCTAATTCTTCTATCGTAAGCATGTCGAAAGACACTGGCACGGCGTTCTGGGAGGAGCAGATCGTGTTAGAACATGGGAGGAAATCTATGTCTAAATTTACTCGTCGTGGTTTGCTTAAATCCAGTGCCGTTATGGGCGCTGGTATGGCGATGCCCACATTGATTACAAGCCCTGTTGCTGCTTATACGAATGAGCCAACAGGCGGTTCAGTTACACTGGGCTTTAACGTTCCACAAACAGGGCCATATGCGGACGAAGGTAGTGATGAGCTACGCGCATACCAACTGGCTGTAGAGCATCTGAATGGCGGCGGTGACGGCGGCATGATGCATACGTTCACATCTAAAGCGCTTAAGGGTAACGGTATCCTTGGCAAGAAAGTTGAATTTGTAACAGGTGACACTCAGACAAAATCTGATGCGGCACGTGCTTCTGCAAAATCAATGATCGAAAAAGATGGTGCGATCATGATCACCGGCGGTTCATCATCCGGTGTGGCTATTGCTGTACAAGGTCTGTGCCAAGAAGCCGGCGTTATCTTTATGGCGGGGCTAACACACTCTAACGACACAACAGGTAAAGATAAAAAAGCGAACGGTTTCCGTCACTTCTTTAACGCCTACATGTCCGGTGCCGCTTTGGCGCCTGTGTTGCAAAATGCATACGGTAAAGAACGTCGTGCATACCACCTGACAGCTGACTATAGCTGGGGCTGGACACAACAAGAGTCTATTCAGGCAGCTACCGAAGGTATCGGCTGGGAAACAGTGAACAACGTACTGACACCACTGGCAACAACAGACTTCTCGTCTTATATCGCGCCTGTGTTGAACTCTGGTGCCGATGTTCTGATCCTGAACCACTACGGTGGGAACATGATCAACTCACTAACTTCAGCAGTTCAGTTTGGCCTGCGTGACAAGCAAGTGAACGGCAAAAACTTCGAGATCATCGTTCCATTGTACTCAGAGCTGATGGCTAAGGGTGCGGGTGCGAACATCGAAGGTGTGTTTGGCTCAACTAACTGGTCATGGACACTTGGCGACGAAGGCACAAAAGCGTTTGTTAAATCGTTTGGCGAAAAGTATGGCTTCCCGCCATCCAATGCTGCCCAAACAGTTTACGCACAAACTCTGCTTTATGCGGATGCTTGTGAGCGTGCTGGCACGTTTAACCCATGTGGTATCGGCGAAGCTTTGGAAGGCTTTGAGTTTGATGGCTTGGGCAACGGCCCGACACTTTACCGTAAAGAAGATCACCAGTGCTTTAAAGATGTGCTTGTGATGCAAGGTAAAGAAAACCCGGACAACGAATACGATGCGCTGGAAATCGTTGAAGTGACACCACGTGCACAAGTTGAATACGCACCGGATCACCCCATGTTTGCGGGCGGTTCTTTGGGTAAATGTAACCCAGGTGCTTAAGTGCTACTAAATTGACTTGACCACGCCCCCAAAATTGGGGCGTGGTTATTTTTGAAAGCGTCGCGAAAAGAATGACGCTGTAACCATTATGTTCTGGGGAACAGGATATGGACGCGCTCCTACTTCAAATACTTAACGGCTTAGACAAAGGCAGTGCTTATGCGCTGATCGCTTTGGGCCTTACCCTTATTTTCGGCACGCTTGGCGTGGTCAATTTCGCGCATGGCGCGTTGTTTATGATCGGCGCCTTTTGTGCGGTAACGTTTAGTAAAATTCTAAACATCTCTAAAATTACGCTGGACCCAGAGAAAACAAACTTTCTGGGTAAACCGCTAGAGATTAAAACGCCTTATGTAATTGAATGGTTCGGCGAATCGACGGGGGCTGCATTGATTGATTGGGCGGTTCCGCTGTCCATCCTGTTTGCCATTCCTGTAATGCTTCTGGTTGGCTATGTTATGGAACGTGGCCTGATCAAGCATTTTTATAAACGCCCGCATGCGGATCAAATTCTTGTAACTTTCGGCCTTGCTATTGTGGTGGGCGAATTGGTGAAAACATCCTTTGGCGCAAACCCCATTCCAACACCCGCACCGGAACTGTTTCGCGGATCGTTTGATTTTGGCGTGTTGATAGGGATGGAAGCCAATGCGGTGATCTACCCGTTCTGGCGTCTGGTTTATTTTGGTTTCTCTGCCGTTGTGATCAGCTCAATATTCGCATTCCTGCAATTCACCACATTTGGTATGGTGGTACGCGCAGGCATGGCCGACCGTGAAACCGTTGGCTTGTTGGGCATCGATATCGACAAACGTTTTACCTTTATGTTTGGCGTGGCCGCCGCTGTGGCGGGGCTTGCGGGGGTGATGTACACACCGATCAATTCACCAAATTATAACATGGGCATGGATTTTCTGGTATTGAGTTTTGTTGTGGTTGTTGTCGGCGGCATGGGCAGTCTGCCGGGGGCAGTGCTTGCGGGCTTTATGTTGGGCATTCTGGAAAGCTTTGCTTCTATGAATGAAGTAAAATCCTTCTTTGAGATGCTTTACCTGCCTTCTATCGACCAAATTGTAATCTACTTAGTCGCGATTATCGTGCTTCTGGTCAGACCAAGGGGTTTGATGGGGCGCGAAGGCGTGATGGAGGACTGAATAAATGAACTCTCTTTCCAAAAAAGACAAAGCGTTACTGCTGTTTGTTGCTGTTATGGCACTGCTGGCACCGTTCTTGTTAAACCCGTTTCCAACCGATAGTGCCATGGCACAGTTTAATGCGGGCTACCCCGACCTGATGCAGCGTTTTGCCATTTTCGGCATTCTGGCGATTGGCTTTAACATTCTGTTTGGCCTGACGGGTTATCTGTCATTTGGTCACGCCGCATTCTTGGGTGTGGGGTCATATTCCGCTGTGTGGATGCTGAAACTTTTATCAATGAATATCATTCCAGCGTTGATCTTGTCAGTGATAATAGCAGGGCTGTTTTCACTATTGATCGGGTTCATATCATTGCGGCGATCCGGAATTTACTTTTCTATCCTGACGCTGGCTTTTGCCCAGATGAGTTTCTCATTGGCCTATTCCGTGCTGACGCCTATCACCAATGGCGAAACTGGTTTGCAGTTGAACTTGAATGACCCGCGTATTTTAGATGCTACAAATACAACAGGCAATTTGCCTGTGACAGGCCTGTTCGGGTTGGAAATGCGCAATACATTCACGCTTGATCTGGGCGCATGGGCGTTTCAGTTCAACGTCGGTTACTATGTCTGTGCCGCATTCCTATTGCTGGCATTTTACCTATCAATCCGCATTTTTCGTTCGCCGTTCGGGCTGATGTTGCGAGCAATTAAAACCAACCAGACACGGCTGAATTATACTGGTCTGAATTCACGTCCCTATACACTTGCGGCTTTTGTGATCTCTGGCATGTATGCGGGTCTTGCGGGTGGTTTGATGGCCTCTATGGATCCGCTTGCGGGGGCCGAACGGATGCAATGGACTGCATCAGGTGAGATTGTTTTGATGACCATATTGGGCGGCACGGGTACCTTGCTTGGCCCAGTTCTGGGTGCCGGATTTATCAAATATTTCGAGAATATTTTCTCAAAGATCAACGAAACCGTATTGCACAGTTGGTTCTCGTTCATGCCGGATGGGCTGAACGATGCGTTCGTCTGGGTCTTGCATTTCTTTGTGGGCAAAGGCTGGCACTTAACGCTTGGCTTGCTGTTCATGCTGATCGTAACCTTCTTGCCGGGTGGTTTGATGGAAGGCTGGGAACGCATTCGAGATAAAATCCGTGGCGGTAAAGGGGGTGGCAAAAATCCACCTGCTGAAGCCACCAAAACACCTGCTGAATAGGATTAGATCATGGGAATTTTAGAAGTTCAAAATGTGAACAAAAGCTTCGGTGGCCTGAAAGCGTTACAAAACGTGAACCTGAGCATCGAAGAAGGCACAATTCATGCCATCATCGGCCCCAATGGGGCCGGTAAATCAACGCTGTTGAATTGTTTCGTCGGCAAGCTGATCCCTGATACGGGCACGGTGATGTTTGACGGGCATTCGCTGTTGGGGCGCAAACCGCATGAGATTAATCAAATCGGTGTCAGCCGCGTGTTTCAAACGCCGGAAATTTTTGCTGATCTGACTGTGCTTGAAAACGTGCTGATCCCGTGTTTTGCAAAACGTGACGGGGCCTTTACCCTGAACGCCTTGACGCGTGTTTCGGGTGAAACGGATGTGCAGGAAAAAGCCGAACAAATGCTGATAGATGTCAGCATGCAGGACAAAAAAGATATGATTGCGTCTTCGCTTTCACGTGGTGATAAACGCCGCTTGGAAATGGCGATGTGCCTGTCGCAAGACCCGAAACTGTTGCTGCTGGATGAACCAACAGCAGGCATGGCGCGGGCTGACACCAATAACACCATCGAACTTTTGGCCGAAATTCAGGACAGACGCCATATTACCATGGCGGTGATTGAACATGATATGCACGTTGTGTTCTCACTGGCGCAAAAAATCAGTGTTCTTGCACAGGGTACTGTTATCGTTGAAGATTTACCGGAAAATATCAAAGGTCACCCAAAGGTACAAGAAGCGTATCTTGGCGTGGCCGCTTCTTAATGTTGGATGTAACACCTATGGATAAAACTGTTAACCACGCGTCACACGCACCTGCCTATTTTTCGGCCTATGACATTCACGCCTATTACGGTGAAAGCTACATCGTGCAAGGCGTCAGTATGAACATTCATGAGGGTGAAATTCTGGCTTTGCTGGGCAGGAACGGCGCGGGTAAAACCTCTACCTTGCGCGCGATCGCGCGCCTTGATGACCCGATGTTGATGAAGGGTGAAGTTTGGCTGGATCACCAACCGTTGCACAAAATGAAATCATATCAGGCGGCGCAAGCCGGCATTTCACTGGTGCCTGAAGACCGCCGTATTATTCAGGGCCTGACGGTTGAAGAAAACATTCAACTAGCGCAAATCGAAAAGCCTATTGGCTGGTCTATTGAACGGATTTACGATCTGTTCCCGCGTTTGGGTGAACGCCGCAAACAAGAAGGCACAACCCTTTCAGGTGGTGAGCAACAAATGCTGGCCATTGGCCGTGCATTGGCACGTGACATTAAACTATTGTTGCTGGATGAACCCTATGAAGGGCTTGCCCCGATTGTTGTGCAAGAGATTGAGAAAACTTTGCATCTGATCCGTGAACAAGGCATCACCACGATCATCGTGGAGCAAAACGCGGTCGCCGCGTTGAACTTGGCAGATCGCGCAATTATTCTGGATACGGGGCAGGTTGTGTTTGACGGCACTGCCAAAGAAGTGCTGGACAATGAAGAGCTGCGCCATGAATATCTGGCGATCTAAAACCTATAAAATATACGATGCTTACAAGGGAAAACCATGACCGATAAAATCTATCCGCCCTCCGCTGAATTTGCTGCAAACGCGCATGTGGATCAAGCGAAGTATGAGGAAATGTATGCAGCTTCCGTAGCTGACCCCGAAGCATTCTGGGGCGAGCATGGCAAGCGAATTGACTGGATCAAACCCTATTCAGTGGTGAAAAACACGACCTTTGCCTACCCTGATGTCAGCATCAAATGGTATGAAGACGGTGTGATGAATGTCTGCGCCAACTGTGTTGACCGCCATCTTGAAGCCCGTGGCGATCAAACCGCGATCATCTGGGAAAGCGATGAGCTGGGGGGTGATGAACACATCACCTATAAAAAACTGCATGAACATGTATCAAAACTGGCCAACGTGATTAAATCCATGGGCGTCAGCAAAGGCGACCGGGTGATTTTGTATATGCCAATGATCCCGGAAGCGGCTTATGCCATGCTGGCTTGTGCGCGTATCGGTGCAATCCATTCGATTGTTTTTGGCGGTTTCAGCCCCGATGCTTTGGCCAGCCGCATCACCGATTGTAAGGCAAAACTGGTAATCACAGCAGATCAAGGCCCGCGCGGCGGCAAGGCTATTCCGTTGAAGAAAAACGTGGATGCTGCACTGGATATTTCTGGCGATGTCCCAACTTTGGTTGTGGCACGCACAGGCGGTGGCCCTGGCAACAAAGAAGGTCGCGATGTGGATTATGCGACCATTATGGCCGATGCCTCTGCCGATTGTCCGCCTGAACCGATGAACGCGGAAGATCCGCTGTTTATTCTTTATACGTCAGGTTCCACGGGCAAGCCAAAGGGTGTTGTGCATTCTTCGGGTGGCTATCTGGTTTACGCCTCAATGACCCACCAATACACCTTTGATTATCACGACGGGGATATTTTCTGGTGTACCGCAGATGTTGGCTGGATCACTGGCCACAGCTATATTGTTTACGGGCCTTTGGCCAATGGTGCGACAACCTTGATGTTTGAAGGTACACCAACGTATCCTGATGCATCACGCTTCTGGCAGGTTTGTGAAAAGCACAAAGTGAACCAGTTTTACACGGCCCCTACGGCTATTCGCGCACTGATGGCACTGGGCGATGCGCCTGTGAATAAATGCGACCTGTCAGCACTGAAAGTGTTGGGCACGGTGGGTGAACCGATTAACCCAGAGGCTTGGAATTGGTACAATGAAGTTGTCGGCAAAGGTAAGGTTCCCATCGTGGACACATGGTGGCAAACTGAAACGGGTGGACATATGCTAACGCCGATGCCAGGGGCAATTGCCACAAAACCGGGATCAGCCACGAAACCGTTCTTTGGCATTCAACCTGTTATTCTTGACCCGCAAACCGGTCAGGAAATTGACAGTATAGAAGCATCAGGCGTGTTGGCGATCAAAGAAAGCTGGCCGGGGCAGATGCGCACGGTTTATGGCGATCACGACCGTTTCATCAAAACCTATTTCGCGCAATACAAAGGCTATTATTTCACCGAAGACGGCTGCCGCCGTGATGCGGATGGGTATTATTGGATCACTGGCCGTGTGGATGATGTGCTGAACGTATCTGGCCACCGCATGGGAACGGCTGAAATTGAAAGCGCATTGGTCGCGCATAAAAGCGTGGCTGAAGCGGCTGTGGTTGGTTACCCGCATGAAGTCAAAGGACAGGGCATCTATTGCTATGTTACCCTGAACATCGGGATTGAACCGACTGATGAGCTGAAGATCGAATTGCGCAACTGGGTACGCAAAGAAATTGGCCCGATTGCATCGCCTGATTTGATGCAATGGGCACCAGGATTGCCAAAAACCCGTTCAGGTAAAATCATGCGTCGAATTCTGCGCAAGATTGCTGAAAATGATTATGGATCACTAGGGGATACGTCGACGTTGGCAGAGCCAGAGGTGGTAGATGGTTTGATTGAGAATCGCCAAAATAAATAGACGGATAAGCTTGATGCGATCACCAGCCGTGTTTTCGATGGCGATATGGTTTTGAGAACAGCAAGGTCACCCTTGCTGATCAAGTCGAGCTCTAATGGATGCAGTTTTGGCTGACCTGCGCAGTAATCATCCAGAGGAGTGCGCGACTATATTGTTTAGATACTTCACCCGCAAGTTGTCTATTGTGGTGCGCCCGAGATAATTTGAAACCAAGGTTTCACCCATACGCCATGATGCGCATTCTAGAGTATCCGGCCACCTGCTGCATTGAGGCGTTTCTTCAAGTATTTTGGTTTTCGGGTCTTTGTCACTCTTCCGGGCCACGCTTTTCTTCGCAGTCTGGTTGATACCTTGATGCTATCATGTCTGACGTCAGCACCTATGAGACAGAATTTGAAATTAAAGTGTTGCGATCACCTATTGAATCCACCATAATTTTCCAACATTCACAAGTAAAAATATACAATCCATATTGCAAAGATGACAATCGCCTAACCTGTTGATATTGCCTTGATGACTGCATTTTGAATCACCTTAGTAAGGAACCATTACTTTGAATATTCACAAAACAAAATTACCAGGTGTAATCCTTATAACAGCTCAACGCTTTGGCGATGATCGGGGC
>JAESRV010000064.1 GCA_016764475.1 Amylibacter sp. | reverse complement strand
ATACACCGCTGATATTGCGATTGATTTCGAGCGGCCCAACAACAGCTATGTGAATGTCACGCTGAACACAGCCACGGCCAAAGCAGGTTTTATCTTTGCTACGCAGGCCTTGCGTTCCAAAAAAGTGCTGGATGTTCAGACCTATCCCGATATCGAATTTATCTCAAAATCCATCCAGCCCGAAGGCGATAGCATCGTGATTGACGGGCTTGTAACTGTGCGCGGCGTCACCAAGCCATTGACATTAACCGCACAATTAACACGCGCCACAGGCACTTTGCCAACAGAGCGGGCGAACCTGCGGATGCACATCACCGGTGCGCTGAACCGGCATGATTTTGGTGCCAGCGGTTTCCCGGGTGATGTGGGCGACATGCTGGGTATTATCATAGACGTTCAAATCAAGCGCAAATAACATGGGCCTGAAGAACACAGAAACCTCATACGGGAGTGTCGCCAAGGCACTGCATTGGGGCTTGGCATTAGCACTTTGGGGGATGTTTTTGTTCGGGCGTAATATCGCACAAATGAAGCCTGCTTTGGACAATATTCACCTGTATGGCTGGCATAAATCTACGGGAATTCTGTTACTAAGCCTGATCCTGTTTCGCCTGCTTTGGCGTTTTATTTCGCCCCCGCCCAAGATCATCACAGACAGTACCACACCCAAAGCCCAGATATATCTGGCGCATAGCGTTCATTTCAGCCTTTACCTGCTAATGCTGCTGACACCGCTTTTAGGTTGGCTGGCAAGCTCTGCCACTGGTTTCGAGATGCGGTTTTTCGGCACATTTCGCATTCCACCCATCGCATCTGAAAACCCCGCCATGGAAGAATGGCTATTCACCCTGCACGGCATATCGGCGACACTACTGATTGCCCTGTCGGTTTTGCATCTGTTAGCCGCGCTCTACCGCCATTTCATCAAAAGAGACAACACATTGCGCCGGATGATCCGCGAGCGGCAGGGCGTGTCGAAAACGGACTAGAACATCGGCTGGATTTCCGCCAAACTGCCCGTGAACTCAAAGCGATAATTCATGCGACTTCTTATTTCTTTCGCCGCCCTGATGCTTTCCGTCATCCTGTTACAACTCAGCACGGGGGCTATTTCACCGCTTGATGCCCTTACGGGACTTCAGGAAGGCTTCACAAAAACCCAGATCGGTCTGTTGGGTTCATCGCATTTCTTCGGCTTTTTCATTGGCTGTTGGTGGGCACCGCGCCTGATCGGCACAGTTGGCCATTCGCGCACGTTCGCGGTGTTTGCCGCGATGGGCACCATTGGCGCGATTGCGCACCCGATGTGGATAGATGTGGGTTTTTGGGTGTTCCTGCGCATCTTGTCAGGCCTTTGTGTAGCTGGTTGCTACACAGTGATCGAGGCCTGGTTTCAAGCTAAATTAACCAATGATAACAGGGGCAAAGTGATGGGGGTTTACCGTGTTGTTGACATCGGGGCCTCATCCGTGGCGCAAATGATGATCGGTTTTCTGGAACCCGGTGCTTATGTGTCTTACAACCTATTAGCCATTTTGGCTTGTGCATGTATCTTGCCATTAACATTGACCACGTCAAAACAACCCAAAGCCCCTTCGCGCCCCCGCTTGCACCCTATCCGCACCGCGATCACATCCCCCTTGGGGGTTGCAGGTGTTATTATTGCAGGGGTTTCAACATCGTCTTTTCGTATGGCAGGCCCGATTTACGGGCAAGACGTAGGTTTGACACCGCTTCAGATAGGTCAATTTCTTGCAGCCGTTCTAGTGGGCGGTGCCATGACACAAATTCCCGCAGGCTGGTTAGCAGATAAATATGATCGCCGCTGGGTATTACTTTGGTTCTCGGTGGCCAGCATTGCAATTAGCTTTTCCATAGCCAGGGTCAATTCCACCGACCCCACAACAATCTACGCAATGGCTTTTTTGTTCGGGTTGTTCACCTATCCTATTTTCTCAATCTCTGTGGCCCATGCCAACGATTTTACCACGCCAGAGCAACGCGTGGAATTGAATGCATCCTTGATGTTCTGCTACGGTATAGGGGCCATTTTCAGCCCGTTGATTGCATCAGCCCTGATCCAGAATTACGGGCCGGCGGCGTTGTTTAACTTTATCACGGTCGCACATGTGGGCCTGCTTGTCTTTGGCCTGATACGAATGCGCGCGCGCCCCACAGCCAAAGAAAAGACCGGCTACCGCTACACGCCTCGAACAACATTCACTGTTAACAAATTACTTAAACGCAAGAAACTCGACTAGCCCTTTGGCAATGCTTAGGTTACATCGAAACTGTAACCAACATTCGGCTTGAACATGACACGTATCTTAATCACCTCTGCACTGCCCTATATCAACGGCATCAAACACTTGGGCAATCTGGTTGGCAGCCAGTTGCCATCTGATGTCTATGCCCGTTTCAACCGCGCCATGGGGCGCGAGGTGATGTTTATTTGCGCCACGGACGAACACGGCACCCCTGCGGAGTTGGCGGCAGCCAAAACCGGGCAGGATGTGGCGGAGTTTTGTGCGCAGATGCACGAGGTTCAGGCAGAACTGGCCAAAGGTTTTGGCCTGTCATTTGATTATTTTGGCCGGTCATCCAGCCCGCAAAACCATGCCTTGACCCAGCATTTGGCAGGCAAGCTGGCGGAAAACGGGTTGATCGAAGAGGTCAGCGAAAAACAGGTTTATTCCAATGCGGATGGTCGCTATCTGCCAGATCGCTACATTGAGGGCGAATGCCCGAATTGCGGTTATGACAGTGCGCGCGGCGATCAGTGTGAAAACTGCACCAAGCAGTTGAACCCGACGGATCTGGTTAATCCACGTTCAGCTATTTCAGGGTCTACCGATCTGGAAGTGCGTGAAACCAAGCACCTTTATCTGAAGCAATCGACCATGCGCGATAAGTTGGACGCTTGGATTGATAGTAAGAAAGACTGGCCGATCCTGACCACATCCATTGCCAAGAAATGGCTGCATGATGGCGACGGCTTGCGTGATCGTGGCATTACCCGCGATCTGGACTGGGGTATTCCTGTCAAGCGCGGCGATGCGGATTGGGAAGGCATGGAAGGCAAGGTTTTCTATGTCTGGTTTGATGCCCCTATTGAATATATCGCGGCCACGGCTGAATGGGCCGAGGCTAACGGTTTAGATGCAAGTGCCTGGGAACGTTGGTGGCGTACCGACAAGGGTGCAGATGACGTGAAATATGTTCAGTTCATGGGCAAAGATAACGTGCCCTTTCACACGCTTTCGTTCCCCTGCACTATCATGGGATCGGGTGAGCCGTGGAAGCTGGTGGATTACATCAAATCGTTTAACTACCTGAATTACGATGGCGGGCAGTTTTCAACATCCAAAGGGCGCGGGGTGTTTATGAACCAGGCGCTGGATATTCTGCCGTCGGATTACTGGCGTTGGTGGTTGTTAACCCATGTGCCGGAAAGTTCGGACAGTGAGTTCACATGGGAAAACTTCCAAGCCACGGTGAATAAGGATCTGGCCGATGTGTTGGGTAATTTCGTATCACGTATCACCAAGTTCTGCCGTGCCAAATTCGGTGAAGAGGTGCCTGCGGGGGGCGCGTATGGTGATGCTGAACAGGCGGTGATTGCCGAGATTTCCAAACGCTTGGAAGCATATGTCGGCCATATGGAAGCCATCGAAATTCGCAAAGCCACGGCGGAATTGCGGGCAATTTGGGCTGTTGGTAACGAATATCTGCAAGCGGCTGCCCCTTGGACGGTGTTCAAAACCGATCCGGATGCCGCCGCTGCCACCGTGCGTTTCGCGCTGAACCTGATCCCGTTTTACGCGGTTTTGTCAGAGCCGTTTATACCCGATGCTGCGGCCAATATGCTGGATGCGATGAATACAAAAGCAAGATGGCCCACCGATGTGGCCGCCGCTTTGGAAGCCCTGCCTGCAGGTCACGCTTTTAGCGTGCCTGATGTGATGTTCGCCAAAATCACCGATGATGCGCGTGATGAAATGCAAGCGACATTTGCGGGGCAGAACACTTAGGGGCAGGACCTATTAATCCTGCACCTAGGGGGGCAGTGCTATTCAGGCTTGATAATATCACCTGTATTGACCGCGCCACCCTGAATGATCGAGCAGTTCAACCCTGAGCGATGCTTCAATATTTCATAAACGGTTTTGCCGGTCACCAGTTCCAGATAACGGCACGGGATGTTCAGCCGACCACCTTCCAGCAAGACGTTGCCAACCCAGAACCGCTTGCCAACCAAGTGGTTTAGCGGAACCCCCCTTGTGGTCAGGTTGCGGCGGTGGTCTTGGGCGGGCAGATCAATCTCGTGATCACGCGCCAATGCCTCTAGCGTTTCCACCTCAATCAGTGTCACCTCGCGGATATCGGGGAAAGGTGAATATTTCCCTGTCCCCAACGCATAACGGTCGCCTTCAATGCCCTGCCCTGCGATCAGCTTGGCTGATTGCTGCGCAATCATCGGTTCGCGCCCCGCATGCGTTGTGTGAATGTGCAAAAGACTACCTTGCCACATGGGTTTTCCTTACGGTTATCAGGGCTTATTCGACCCATTCCCACGGGTTGATAAAGCTGCCCAGAACTTTGGTGACAGTCTTATCTGAAATGCGCTCATCCGATTTTACAAGCTGCGCCACAAGCCCGCGTTTTTTGCTTTCGACAACTTTCACAACCTGAATATCCAGACCCGCGTCCATTAATGCAGCATTATAAATCCGAACAATCGCAGATTTACGCAGGGCCGGCTTGAAGATTTTACCAACGGCGGTTTTTGGCAATTCATCCATTATTTCCATATACTTGGGAACCGCTGCACGTTCATGCACATGCTCTTTGGCAAAGGCCAACAGTTCTTCTTTGGTCACAGATGCCCCGTCAACCAGCTCTACATAAGCGCAGGGCACTTCACCTGCTTTGGCATCGGGTTGACCAATGGCACCGGCAAAAGCAACCTGGTCATGGCCTGCCAGTGCCTCTTCAATCATGGCCGGATCAATGTTGTGACCGCCGCGAATAATAAGATCTTTGGCACGCCCTGTGATCCACAAATATCCGTCTTTATCAATACGGCCCAGATCGCCGGTGCGCAGGTATTTTTTTCTGGCATAAAGGCCTTTGTTTTTACTTTCATCCGTATAGGTGGCACCGAGAACGACGCCAAGATTCGAGAGGCAAATCTCACCGATCTCATCTGTTTTCATCTCTCTTGTAACCTTGCCAGCGTCATCACACGTAAAAATTTTAACGTCTGTGTAAGGTAAAGGGAAACCGACAGAGCCGACTTTGCGCAGGCCTTCTGTGGGGTTGGCGGATACAAGGCAGGTGGCCTCTGACATGCCGTAGCCTTCGATAATCTCTACCCCTGTTGCCGCTTGAAACCGTTTGAACAGCTCTATTGGCAAAGGTGCCGAGCCACTAAAGGCGGCTTTCAAAGTGGAAATATTTGCGTCCACGGGCCGTTGCATCAAAGCGGCGGCGGCCGTGGGCACGGTTACAATAAACGTACCCCCCCAGCGTTCAATAAGCTTCCATAGATTATCAAAAACACCTTCACCGCGATAGCCCGCCGGGGTTGGTAGCACCATATGCGCACCCGATGACAGGCACCCGGCCCAGATCGGATAAGCTGCCAAGACATGGAATAAAGGTAGCGGACAAATCACCACATCATCTGCCGAATAAAGCAATGCCTTACCGATCCAGCCATTGTATAAAACACCCGAATGCTTGTGCTGTACGATCTTGGGCATGCCAGTGGTGCCGCCGGTGTGGAAATGGGCACAGAACCGATCACCGGTTTCGGCAAATTCCAATGTATCGCTAGATTGACTGGCAAGGGCTTCATTAAAGTCGATCACTTTAGCTGAATGCGTTACCGGATTTTTAGGGCGGATGAACGGCACAATCCACTTTAAGGGCGGTGAAAGATGATCCAGCAAATCAATTTCAATCACGGTTTTAACAGACGGGGTCAGGGCCACGGCAGCGGCGGCCAGTTGCGCCACTTCGGTTTTTGGAAAAGCTTTGATCGTCACCAGAACCTTGGCCTTGGCATCACGCAACAAATCAGAGATTTGTTCGGGCTCCAGGGTGGGGTTGATCGGGGCGACAATGCCTGCGGTCATACCGCCCATCAAGGTGATCAGCGTTTCATGGGTAGAGGGCAACAGATAGGCAACCACATCGTTTTTGCCGATGCCTAATGAGCGAAACAGGTTAGCGCATTGCGTTACCCGCTTGGTTAGTTCCGTCCAGCTAAGCGTGACCGCCTTATCCTTTGGCCCTGATTTCAGCTGAAAGCTGACGGCGGGTTTGTTTGGAAATTCGTCACGGGTTTCGCAAAGCTGTTCGTATACAGTTTCCGCTGTCCAGCGGTCTTCCACCGGCATTTCTTTTTCAATTGCTTTAATATCGGCAAGTGTTGCAAATTTATACATTATTATTATCTCCCTGATATTGCGGGCTCCCATCCGCACTTTGCATAGAATGCGCAGTATTTATGAAAGGTGCAAGAATTACGAAGCGTCTAAACGAAAAAAGGGGGGAACTGATACGATCTGGCGAACGTGAACAGACCCTAAAACTTAACAGTTCCATGTAACCCTTCTAATTCATGGTAATTCAGTGGCAAAACTTATGCCACGCTACATAATTTGGGTATTCGGGTATGGGTTTACAAGTAATTGAGGGAAGAGTTTGTTACTGGGTGAACTGTAGCTTTGCCAGCTGCGCATATAGGCCGCCCTGTTTGACCAGCTGCGCATGTGTGCCTTGGGCGACAATAGCACCTTCATCCAGAACGATGATGCGATCCGCTTTTTTCACCGTTGCCAAACGGTGGGCCACGATTAATGTGGTGCGGTCTTTTGACAGCTTATCCACCGCCTTTTGCACCGCAAGTTCACTTTTCGCGTCCAGGGCAGAGGTGGCTTCATCCAGCAACAAAACAGGTGCATCGCGCAGAATTGCCCGCGCGATGGCAATGCGCTGCTTTTGCCCGCCTGACAGCATCACGCCGCGTTCGCCGACAAAACTGCCATACCCTTCGGGTAGTTTTGACAGAAAGTCATGGGCCGCAGCGGCCTTGGCCGCCTCAACAACTTCATCATCTGTGGCTTCAGGCCGCCCGAAACGGATGTTTTCCATTGCAGAGGTAGCAAAAATAACCGAGTCTTGCGGCACATAGGCCATTTCTTTGCGAAAAATCTCTCGGTCGATTTTTTTGATGTCGATACCATCAAACAAAATCGTACCCGTAATAGGGTCAAAGAAGCGCAGAACCATTTGGAATACAGTTGATTTACCTGCCCCCGACGGCCCGACCAAAGCCACGGTTTCACCCGCTTTGATGGTCAAATCGAAATCTTTAAGGGCGGGCATATCGGGGCGTGACGGGTAATTGAAGTTCACCGCGTCAAAACGAATTTCGCCGCGCACGGGCTGTGCCAACACTTTGGTCACGACAGGGTCAACAATGTTGTCTTTCGCATGGATCAGTTCCACCAAACGTTCAGTTGCCCCTGCGGCGCGTTGTAATTCACCCCATATCTCTGACAAGGCACCGACCGCGCCCGCGACCAGCACCGCATAGATCACAAATTGCACCAAAGCACCCGGCGACATCAGGTCAGCGCGCACATCGCGGGCACCCATCCACAAAACGCCCAAAACGCCGGTGAACACTAGGAAAATCACAATCACGGTCATCACCGCACGCACACCGATGCGCGTACGTGCCGCATCATAGGCTTGCTCTGTCAGGGTGGAAAACCGCAAGCGGCTGGGCTTTTCGTGGGTAAAGGCCTGCACGGTTTGTGCGGCCAAAAGGGTTTCAGATGCGTTGCCCGAACTTTCAGCAATCTTATCTTGATTAACCCGGCTTAACGCCCGCACACGCCGCCCTAAAACGATAATCGGCACGATCACTGCGGGTACAATCAAAAGCACCAGACTGGTTAGTTTTATGGATGTCAGCAGCATCAAAACCATGCCGCCCAAAAAGATCAGAAGGTTGCGCAGGGCAATGGAAACCGAGCTGCTGATCACCGACAGGATCAACGTGGTATCGGTGGTGATCCGCGACAGAACCTCACCCGTCATGACGCGCTCAAAGAACTGCGGAGACATGCCTATCATCTTGTTATATATGGATATTCTGATGTCCGCGATCACCCGTTCGCCCAGCCGTGTTACGAAATAATAGCGGCAGCCTGTGCCGACTGCCAACAAGGCTGCAATGCCAATGGCCGCCCCGAAATACTGATCTAATTGGCTGGCTTGATCTACTGCAAAACCATCCACTACACGGCGCACGGCAAGGGGTAATATCAGCGAAAGGCTGGCGGTTACAACCAACGATAACAACGCCAATCCCATCAAAACGCGGTAAGGTTTCAGGAACGGAAGCAAGCCACGCAAGGACCCGACTTTCTTGGATATTTCACGTTCTTCTATATCATTTGCAGAATTGCCGGATCGTCTCATTGGTTATCTTTCACATACGATTATGCTTCGATAACAGGATGGGGGAAAAGTGCAAGGGAAGTTGGGGCGGGAATCGAATATCACAGGGATGTAAGCATTTAATATGTTGTAATAAAAGTGTTTTAATGGAATTACTGCTACAGATTTTGCTACAGAAACCACCACCTATTACAGCGAAAAGACACTTGGTATATACGATATGACATTCCCAAAGACGTCCGACACAGCTTTCCTCTTCTCAAGTCAGATACGAGAATGGAAAGTTTGAAGGTAAAGGATGATTTTGCTCCACAAATTCATCTCGGGGAAGTGCTAAAAAAGGCTGGAGTTTAAAAGCCAAGTGTTTTCCTTGGGAACCTTTGAACAACTCCCTATACCCATTTCACTTGAAAATTCCTTTAAACAACAGACGCGCCTGTCGCCTGCGCCAGTTTTCCGCTCATCCAG
>JAESRV010000133.1 GCA_016764475.1 Amylibacter sp. | reverse complement strand
TTTAGCGGTACCCACTTCAAAGATAGACCCAAGTTTTGATGAGATCAAAGACTTAGAAGATATTCCTAAACATACCCTTAAAAACACCTCTGCCGTTCCAGCTTTTAACCCTGATTCAAAAGGATAATATAGTTCCCGAACATTTTCCCAATAATTCGAAAATGCGTTAAGTGAACCTATGTCAAATTCGTTACTCCGCTTGTGAAACCTCAACATTTCAACAATGGAATTAAAAGGGCTGCCTGTCCTATCACTTTCCCCCGACTACCATTTGCATGATCAGGTTCATACATTGTGTAACGATTTTGGCGCTGTGGTTATGCGTGATTATGAAGGCACCAGTTTGGACGCTTTGCGTCAAATGGTGGCGATGAATATTGGTGTAACTTTCCTGCCCGCGCTTTATGCTCAATCCGAAGTCTCCAAGTTAGGGGATGTAGTCGCACTGCCATTAACGGGGCGCAGCATATCAAGATCAATTGGCTTGGTATGGCGCAAAGGGGCTGGCCGATCGTCAATCTATCAAGAATTAGCGGATTTTATTCGCGAGACCATCAAGCGCGATTTTAAAATTTTAGTACTTGAATAACGAACAGCTTGATGACGTTTAAGGGACTGAACCGACATTCGCGGATGCCATTCTCGACCGTCTCGTACATAATGCTTACCGTGTCGATCTCGATGGACAATCCATGCGGAAAACAAAAGCCAAAACAGGTGACAATATCGACGAAAACTGATACCTGAATAACTACGCCTCAACGCAGCGTGCCAAAGGTGGCCGGATACTCCGGTTTAGGTGGCCACATGTTGTCGGAATGGGTGGCCACATACTTCGGAATACGCAGATCATGTGGAAAAGGGTATTCCGTTACGAAAAATAGCACGCAGGGACGGGGTGCACGCCTCTACGGTTCTGCGCCGTGTGCGTAAGATCGAAGCGCGCCGCGATGATCCTTTATTGGACGATATTCTATCTAAGATCAGTGACGAAACCCAATTTAATGCAATAGATAAAGAGGCCCGGGTGAATGTTCAAAAGAAAATTATCCCACAAGAAACTGAAGCAAGTTATGACAAGGATATGCTGCGCATTCTGCGCCGCCTTTGCGAACAATCTGCCTTTATGGTTATGTCGCTTGAGCTGCCCAAGGCGGTGGTGATGCGCGGCCATGGTCAAATGCAGGTGCGCTCTGCGGTATTAACCCGCGAATTGGGGCAAAAACTGTTGATTAAAGATTGGATAGAGCGCACGGGCGGCAGCAAGTTTCACCGATACGAGATTACAAATGCGGGGCGTGCCGGCTTTAAACGTATGCTTGCGCAACAATCTGAAACACTTAAAAACAATGGTTTTGCCGAAGCCCCCAGTCCGTTTCAGGAACAGCACCGCGAATGGGGCGAACGGGTTGTGTCCTGCAAGGGTGCGCGGCCAAAGCGCATTCGGGTGAACCTGCGTGAAAGCCCGATCAATTCGCTGGGTCGCAAAAAAGGCAAGGATGGTAAACCGTTCTTGGCCAATGAGCTGTTGCAGGCGGGTGAACGGTTCAGGGAAGATTTTGAATTGGCCCAGTTGGGGCCGCGTGTGGCACAGAACTGGGATCGGTTTCTGTTGGGTTCTGATCGCGGTAACTTCAGCTCGGGCGAAGGGGGTGGATCATCTGCGGCGCAAAGCCGTTTGCGCAAGGCCCTGACGGCATTAGGGCCGGGCTTGGGCGATATTGCGCTACGCTGTTGTTGTTTTCTGGAAGGTATGGAAGCGGCGGAAAAGCGGATGGGCTGGTCGGCGCGGTCGGGCAAAGTGGTATTGCGCATCGCTTTGCAGCGGTTGCGGATACATTATGATGAGGTTTATGGCGGCGTGTCCGACAAGATCGGTTAGCCCAGAGCCTTGATAATAATGGAAAAGTCAGCCGCTTTCAGGCTGGCACCCCCCACAAGGCCGCCGTCGACATTGGACACGTCCGCAATGTCAGCGGCATTTTTGGGGTTCATCGAACCGCCGTATAGAATACGCACGGAACGGCCAACGCCCTGACCAAAGCGGCGTTCAAGGCGGGCGCGGATGAAATCATGCACTTCGCCTATTTGATCCAATGTGGGGGTTAAACCAGTGCCGATGGCCCATATTGGCTCATACGCGACCACAAGGTTTTCGCCTGTGGCGTTGTCAGGAACAGAGGTGGATAATTGGCCGCCGATGATATCCAGTGTGTTGGACGCTTTGCGTTCAGCAAGGCTTTCTCCGATGCAGACAATGGCCGTTAAGCCCGCACCCCACGCGGCTTTGGTTTTGGCGCGTATATCCGTGTCGGTTTCACCATGATCGGCACGGCGTTCAGAGTGGCCCAAGATAACATAAGTCGCACCACAATCAGCCAGCAGATTTGCAGAGGTATCGCCCGTATGCGCACCGCTTTCATTGGCGTGGCAGGTTTGCCCGCCTACGGCAATATCACCGGATATTTGCGCCATTGCGTGGATCAGGGGGGCTGGCGGGCAGATCAGAACCTGGCAGTTAGAATTCTGCGCGGTAGCAGCTAAAGATTTAATCTCAGACAGGTTTTCAAGCAACCCGTTCATCTTCCAGTTGCCTGCGGCCAGTTTTTTGCGCATTGTGATTACATGCCTTCGAATTTAATAGACTCGCCGCAACCACAAGCTTCGCTGACGTTGGGGTTCTTAAACTTGAAGCCTGCTTCCAGTAAGCTGACCTCATAATCAATCTCGGTGCCGAACAGGAACATTTGCGCCATGGGGGCGATCATCACAACGGCACCATCCTGTTCAACGACCTCATCATTTGGATCAATCACATCGACATAATCCATAGTGTATTCCATGCCAGCACAGCCGCCTTTTTTGACGCCAATGCGCAGGCCTTTTGTGTCACCGTCCGCCATCAGCTTGGCAATTTGCGCTGAGGCTTTGTCGGTCATAGTGACAGCGGCTTTTCCGGGAATACCAAACATTACATGAACCCCAGTTCCAGGCGGGCTTCATCGGACATCATATCCATGCCCCATTGTGGTTCCCAGATCAGTTCAACGCTGACGGATTGCACCCCCGGCAAGGGGGTGACCGCATCTTCGACCCATCCGGGCATCTCACCTGCTACGGGGCAGCCGGGGGCGGTTAGGCTCATCAAAATGCTAACGACACCTTCTTTGTCGATCTCGATTGTATAGATCAGACCCAAATCAAAGATGTTCACAGGGATTTCGGGGTCGTGTACTGTGCGAATGGCTTCACATATGGTATCGTACAAAGGATGATCGGTCGTTGACGGTTTGATCAACGGTGTGCCTTCCATCGGGGCGGTATCTGCGGGCATGAGCGTGTTCTCTCTTGGAATTCCTGACTAAATATATATGGAATGATTCGGGAAACGTCCAGTAAGTTTTATCAGTGGGGTATTATGACTAAACGCTTTGAATTTGAATTGCTTAACACCGATGGCCGTGCGCGTCGCGGAATTGTGAAGACACCGCGCGGCGATATTCAGACGCCTGCGTTCATGCCAGTGGGTACGGCGGCGACGGTAAAAGCCATGATGCCGGAAAGTGTTGCGGCCACAGGTGCCGAGATTTTACTGGGTAATACCTATCATTTGATGTTGCGCCCAGGGGCTGAACGGATTGCGAATTTGGGTGGGCTGCATAAGTTCATGAACTGGGACAAGCCGATCCTGACAGACTCGGGTGGTTATCAGGTCATGAGCCTGACAGACCTGCGAAAAATGACCGAAGAGGGCGTGAAATTTCGCAGCCATATTGATGGCTCTGAACATAATCTGACGCCAGAGCGGTCAATGGATATCCAAAAGCTGCTGGGTTCTGACATTGTGATGAGTTTTGACGAATGTACGCCGTACCCCGCGACAGAAAAACAGGCGCGCACCAGCATGGAGTTGTCTATGCGGTGGGCACAAAGATCGCGTGATGCTTTTGGCGATAGGCCGGGTTATGCGCTGTTTGGTATCCAACAAGGCAGTACATTTCCGGATATGCGGGCGCAAAGTGCGGATCTTTTGCGCGGCATTGAATTTGACGGCTACGCTGTGGGCGGTTTGGCTGTGGGGGAAGGCCAGGATATGATGTTTGAGGTGCTGGAATATGCGCCCGATCAACTGCCGAAAGACAAGCCGCGTTACCTGATGGGCGTCGGCAAGCCCGATGACTTGGTGGGCGCGGTAGAACGCGGTATTGATATGTTTGATTGCGTGCTGCCATCGCGATCCGGGCGCACGGGGCAGGGGTTGACGCAAAGGGGGGCGGTTAACCTGCGCAATGCGCGCCATAAGAGTGACCCACGGCCTTTGGATGAAAATTGCACCTGCCCGTGTTGCCAGAAATATTCACGGGCCTATCTGCACCATACAATCAAATGTAACGAGATTATCGGGTCTATGTTGCTGACATGGCATAACCTGCATTATTATCAGGTGCTTATGGCGGGGTTACGGGGGGCGATTGCAGCAAGCCGGTTGGATGTTTTTGTGAAAGAATTCCATTCATTGCGCGACCAAGGCGATATAGAGCTGATTTAAGCGGCTTTGAAACGAAGCGTTTTGATGGTTTCTCTTGCGCCCTTTAGCGAAAACCGCCACAATGATCACAATTAAGATAAGCTTGGTTCAGCTTGACTATTTCGTGGTCGGGCATACCTAAAGCTTACAGAAATTGGAGAAATGCCGTGTTGCTGGGAAAACCGGGGCGCAAATTTTCTTGCTAAAACAAAGGAATGAATATGTCAGACGCGAGCAGCGTATCTTATCCAGTGCTTCCCTTACGTGATATTGTGGTGTTCCCACATATGATCGTGCCCCTGTTTGTGGGCCGTGAAAAATCGGTTCGGGCACTGGAAGCGGTGATGGATGATAACAAGGAAATCCTGTTATCCTCACAAATCGACCCGTCCGAGGACGAGCCAACCGAAGAAAGCATCTATCAAACCGGTGTTCTTGCCAGTGTTCTGCAACTGCTGAAATTGCCGGATGGTACGGTCAAGGTTCTGGTCGAAGGCTTGCGCCGTGTGCGCATTACCGAATATTTGGACAATCCGGATTATTTTGAAGCCACATCTGAGTTTTTGGCAGAAACCGAGAATGATCCGGATGCAATAGAGGCGTTAAGCCGTTCTGTTTCAAAGGAATTTGAACGTTACGCCAAGTTGAACAAATCCATCCCGGAAGAGGCTTTATCTGCGGTTGCCAAATCTGACGGGGCTGAAAAACTGGCCGATACGGTTGCCGGGCATCTGTCTATTCGTGTGGATCAAAAACAGGAATTGCTGGAAACTTTGGATCTGTCCGAACGTCTGGAAAAAATTTACGGGCTGATGCAGGGCGAGATGTCTGTGTTGAAGGTTGAGCGCAAAATCAAATCGCGCGTAAAAAACCAGATGGAACGCACCCAGCGTGAATATTACCTGAATGAGCAAATGAAAGCCATTCAGCAAGAGCTGGGTGACAGTGAGCAAGGTGGTGGCGATGAACTGTCCGAATTGGAAGGGCTGATTGCAAACACCAAGTTTTCAAAAGAAGCCAAAGAAAAGGCAGAAGGTGAGCTGAAAAAACTGCGTCAGATGTCACCGATGTCGGCAGAAGCCACCGTGGTGCGCAATTATCTGGATTGGATGCTATCCATCCCATGGGGTAAAAAAACCCGTGTTAAGAAAGACTTGACCCTTGCCGAAGAAATACTGGACGCGGATCATTACGGACTTGAAAAGGTTAAAGAACGTATCATTGAATATCTGGCGGTGCAAAAACGTTCCGCCAAGCTGAAAGGGCCAATTCTGTGTCTTGTCGGCCCCCCCGGCGTGGGTAAAACCAGCTTGGGCAAGTCTATGGCGCGCGCTACGGGCCGTGAATTTATCCGCATTTCACTGGGTGGGGTGCGTGATGAAAGCGAAATTCGCGGGCATCGCCGCACCTATATCGGGTCTATGCCCGGTAAAATTATTCAATCAATGAAAAAGGCCAAAACCGTTAATCCGCTGATCCTGCTGGATGAAGTTGATAAAATGGGTAATGACATGCGCGGTGATCCGGCATCAGCCCTGTTGGAAGTGCTGGATCCTGAACAAAACGGCACGTTTGTGGATCACTATATGGAGGTCGAATATGACCTTTCCAATGTGATGTTTGTGACCACATCAAACTCTTACAACATCCCCGGACCATTGCTGGATCGGATGGAAGTCATTGCATTATCTGGTTATACAGAGGACGAAAAACAAGAGATTGCCAAACGTCATTTATTGGATAAGCAGTTGAAAAACCACGGGTTGCGAAAAGGTGAATTTTCTTTGTCAGACAATGCGTTACTGGATATTGTTCGCCTATATACCCGTGAGGCGGGTGTGCGGAACCTTGAACGCGAGCTGGCGAAACTGTGTCGTAAAGCGGTGACACGTATTGTGAAGGGCACACAGAAAACCGTTCAGATTACTTCGGATAATCTGGAAGATTATCTGGGTGTGAAGCGTTTCAAATATGGCTTGGCCGAAGAAGAGGATCAGGTCGGTGTTGTCACCGGGCTGGCCTATACCTCTGTTGGCGGTGAATTACTGTCCATTGAGGCATTGAAACTGCCCGGCAAAGGCCGGATGAAAACCACAGGCAAGCTGGGTGATGTGATGAAAGAAAGCATTGATGCAGCCGCATCCTATGTGCGTTCAATCAGCCCTGAGATCGGTGTGAAACCGCCTGTTTTTGAAAAGATCGACATTCACGTACACGTGCCCGAAGGGGCCACCCCCAAAGACGGGCCGTCTGCGGGTGTGGGCATGGTCACCGCCATTGTTTCAGTGCTGACAGGCATTGCCGTGCGCAAGGATATTGCGATGACGGGTGAGGTGACGTTGCGCGGCCATGTACTACCTATTGGCGGGCTGAAAGAGAAACTTTTGGCAGCGTTGCGGGGCGGTGTGAAAACTGTTCTTATCCCGAAAGATAACGAAAAGGATTTGCCGGAAATTCCAGACAATGTGAAAGCGGGATTGAAGATTATCCCTGTGTCGCGCGTGTCTGAAGTTCTGCAACATGCGTTGGTGTCAAAACCGGAAGCTGTTATTTGGGATGAAGTTGCCGAAGAAGCGGCTGCAGTAGCTTTGGCGGCTGGCAAAAGTGGCAATAACCCTACAGTAGCCCACTAAATATAGATGATTTGTTAATATTTAAGCTACCGGTAGGTTTTGCCGGTAGCTTTTTTAACTTTAATACTTTAAGATATATTTAGAAAAATTAAAGGTATGAGCAAAAAATGGCAACTGCTAAAAAAACCAAAACACCGAAAAAAACAGCTTTAAAAACTGTTTCAGACACAGACACGACTGCATTGGATGTGGAAGCAAGTCAGGCATCTGAAGAAAATCCGGTTGATCCGAATCTGGTTAAGAAAAAAGCCATCTACGAACATGTTTCTGTTGCAACAGGCCTGCGTAAGCGCGATGTGCGCGAAGCGGTGGATAGCTTGTTGGAATATTTGCATACATGCCTGTCAGATGGCAAAACCATTCAGTTGCCACCCTTGGGTAAAATCAAGGCGATTGAACGCGGTTCAGGCGATAATGCCAAGACACATTATAAGCTGATGCTGAAGAAACCGGGCGATAGTGAAAATAAATCGGCTTGATGTGAAACTACCTCTTGATGCGGCTGGCAACTCTGTCTAAAAGCCGCGTCAGTGGGTGATTAGCTCAGTTGGTAGAGCGCTTCGTTTACACCGAAGATGTCGGGAGTTCGAGCCTCTCATCACCCACCACTTACCCCCCCCCTGTTAGATATACTATGAAACTTCCCACATTATATTTATTGCGCCACGGTCAGACCGAATGGAATGAAGCGGGACGGTTTCAGGGGCAAATGAATTCTGATCTGACGGATGTAGGTAAAGGCCATGCTGCGGCACAAGGGCGATTGCTGGGGCCTATTTTTGAACAGTTCCCCGATATTGATATTTATGGCAGCCCGCTGGGGCGGGTGCGTGAAACAGCACATATTGCATTGGCAGATCATGGCCGCGAGCCGGTTTTGTGTGATGAATTGAAAGAGATATCCGTAGGCGACTGGGAAGGCTGCACCAAACTGGAAATAGAATTCGGCTGGCCGATTATTTACAATGAAAGCCAAACGTCACTGGATATGTTTTTATCGGCACCAAACGGTGAAACTTATGATGATATGTTTCAGCGCTGTCATCGGTTGCTAAGCCGCTTGACGGGGCCAAGTATGATTTTTTCACACGGCGTGACTATCCGGTTTTTGCGTAAAATAGCCTGTGATCTGTCTTATGAGGAACTGACCTACTTGGATAACCAGCAAGGCTGCATTTATGAGATCAAAGACGGTCAGGAAACGCTTTTGACAGAAGCCGAATAGGGCTAAACTGCGATTCTAATAAAGGATCGCAACATGCAGCTTTCGGTGAACGGAAAATCTTACGACATTGATGTAGAAGACGACATGCCGCTTTTGTGGGTATTGCGTGACGAGTTGGGCATTCATGGGCCAAAGTACGGTTGCGGCATTGCCCAATGCGGTGCCTGCACGGTGCATATTGACGGTGAAGCAGTGCGATCTTGTTCTTATGCGGTAGCTGACGTTCAGGGTGCGATTACCACTATTGAAGGGCTGGGTACACCCGATGCGCTGCACGCTGTGCAAGCGGCATGGATCACGCATCAGGTGGCGCAATGTGGCTATTGTCAGTCAGGCCAAATCATGGAGGCGGCCGCTTTTCTGGCGGGTAATGCCAACCCCACCGACGCCGATATTGACGATGCGATGTCATCGAACCTGTGCCGGTGCGGCACGTACCCGCGCATTCGTGCGGCGATCAAAACCGCCGCTGCCACGCTGCGGGGGGCGTGAATATGGGACGGATCAAAACCATTGCGCGGCGCACATTCCTGATCGGCTCTGCCGCCATCGCAGGCGGGGTGGCGTTTGGCTATTATGCTTATAAGAAGCCTATTGAAAACCCGTTGCTGGACGGGTTGGCAGAAGGGCAAGCGGCGCTAACGCCTTATGTACTGATTGACCAAAGCGGCATCACCTTGATTACACCGCGTGCGGATGTGGGGCAGGGTGCCTATTCGGTTCAGGCAGCTTTGATTGCAGAAGAACTGGATGTAAGGTTAGATCAGATCACTGTGGATCCCGGTGTGCCAAGTGCGGCCTATTACAACGGCAAGTTTGCCTTTGAGGGTTTCCCGTTGGCTGCCACTGACAGTG
>JAESRV010000063.1 GCA_016764475.1 Amylibacter sp. | reverse complement strand
TGCATTTCTATTCTCCTTATGTGGTTGGCGTGGTTTGTGTGAAGGGCGCGTGAAAGTCAAGGATAACGCCTTGGGACGTTGCAACATCACCTTTGTTGCCAGTCAGCCGTGATATGGTGCTGTGTCGTGTACAATTCGCCCATCTTCAAGCGTCACAATTCGGTCGGCCAGATCCAGAATGCGGTTGTCATGTGTCACCATCACGGTGGTTGTGCCGCGTATCTGGCCTAACTTTTTTAGCATCTTGACCACTGTCATGCCGCTTTCGCTGTCCAGTGCCGCTGTGGGCTCGTCGGCAAAAATCACATCAGGATTGCCGACAAGAGCACGCGCCACCGCGACGCGTTGTTTCTGGCCACCTGACAGGTTTGCAGGTAAATACCCGAGCCGGTCCGCCAACCCGACCAGGGACAGCACATGGCGCGCGGCATCTTGTTGCGCTTGGCGGTCAGACAGGCCGTGTACTTGCAGCCCCATCAGTATGTTTTGCAAGGCGGTCAGGCTACCGTGCAGATTATGCGCTTGAAAGATGAAGCCCAACCTGCGCCGCAACGCTTCGTTCAGGGCGCTGTCTGCGCCGTTTAATTCGTGGCCCATTAGGTTGACCGAGCCGTCTTGCACATCGCGCAGGCACCCCATCAGGGTCAGTACCGTGGTCTTGCCTGACCCGGAAGGGCCCATCAATATGGTCAGGCTGCCGCGTTTAACACGCAGATTTACATCAAAGATCGCTTGTTTGCGGGCTTCGCCAGTGCCGAACCAGTGGTTCAGGCCAGTGACAATGATAGGGGCGTCTTCTGACATTGCGCGCCCTTAGAACAGATCGGCGGGGTCAGCCGTAGCCAACCGCCGTGTTGCTATTGCGCCCGAAAGCGAGCAGGCGATCAATGTGCCGATGAACACCATGACAGCCATACTTGCCGTCATGGCTAATGGCAGACCCGTCGCGGCCTTCATCCCCACCAACAATCCGCTGGCGACAAAGAACCCTGGTATAAAGCCCAGAATGGCAAGGATCAGCGCCTCTTCAAACACAATGCCAAGAAAGAACCATTGTGAGTAACCCATGGCCTTGAACGTGGCGTATTCACTTAAGTGATCCGCCACATCTGTGGACAGCACCTGATAAACAATCACGATGCCGACCAGTATGCCGATGATCACACCAAAGCCAAAGATAATCCCTGTGGGGCGTTCGGTCTGCTGATAGCTTTGGTCTTCGGCGGCGGCCTGTGCAAAGCTTCGGATGCGCAGGGTTTTGTCCGAGATCAGTTCGCGCAGCCTTGCCGCCACCACATCGGGATCAGCCCCCCGCGCGATTTGTAGTAATATGTGGTCGGGGGCCGCCGAACTGCGTTTGGGAAACAGTGTTAGGAAAGTCTGATCTGAAACCATCATATATCCGTCGACGCCAAACCCGCCGCCGCCCTGAAATGTGTCGTAAAGCGTTAATGTGGTGCCTGAAACCTCAAACGAGGTTGGGGTCTGCGGACGAATTACGGCAGCCTCTTCGCGAGGTAAACCACGGCTGTACATGTCGAGGATGCCGGCGTTCGACAATTGCAGCATGCTGGTTTTTCGCGCCATGGCTGGGGATAGGAACTGTGGCATCGTTGGGTCAATGCCGTAGGTGGTCAAAGCCAGGTTATCATTTTCACGCGCCCAGTCGACAGTTGCGATGAACAAGCCCGTGCCCGCGATTACATCCGGATCGGCCAGTGCTTGAAATAACCATTGTCGTGCAACATTGCCGCCCTCTGACATCGCATTGGCGTCTGAGGCCGAGATCATGATGTCGGTCTGAAAAAATTCGTAAGGTTTTAGCGTGGCGATCGCCATCGAATTCATGATGCCAAGCTGGACGAAAACCAGCACATTGGCAAATGCCACTCCGGCTAGGGCGGCGGCAAAGCGGGGGCGGCTGTGGGTCAGTTGCAGCCAGCCAATAGGCAATCGCCCGAACAGCCATTGTAGCAATCGGCTCATTTMGCTGCCTGTGCGGTTGCCCGCGTATCAATACGTGCGATCACTTCGAGGTTGGTAAAGCGGGCCGCGATAGCAGATGAWTTGGCATCTAGCTTGATCATCGCAGTGATCACACGGGCATCGGTATTTGCGGCGGTGTCATCTGATACCAGCCCTTGCCTGCCAACGGTCAAACCAATCGATTGTACACGTCCTTGCAGGGTTTGCCCGATGGCGACCGCGACCAGTTCGACCGGTTGGCCCACGGCAACTGAAACGATACGATCTTGATAAACCTCAACCTCGGCCATCATCTGATCGGTATCGCCCATCTCCATGATACCAATGGTGGGGGGGCGTTCGCCAGCGCGTGCATGAATATCCAACACCGTACCGGTGATTGGTGCCCGAACTGTTGCGCGGTTCAAGTCAAGCCTAGCGCGGTTCAGTTCGGCATTTGCAGCGTCAAGGTTGCGGGTGGCAACAATCACATCCGGCTGCATGTCCACGGTTTTTGCAGCAAAGCGTGCCAGTGTTGCCTGTGCCTTTGCGACCGCAAGGCTAGCCTGTTGATCGGCCGCTGCAATAGCATCGAATGCGGCCTTGGTTGTCACCCCGCTTTGAAACAGTTCTTTTGCGCGAACATATTCCGCAGCTGCCTCGGCGGCGGCGGATTGGGCCTGTTCCAGACCAGCCTGCGCCTCGTTTCGTGAATTTTGCACTGTGGTTTGTGTCTGCACCAGTGTAGCTTGCCGGACAGCAACATTAGCCTTTGCCAACAGCACTGCACTTTCCAGTTGGCCCGCATTATCCAGCCGTGCCACAACGGCACCTTTTTGCAAGTGGTCACCGATAGCAACAAGGATTTCTGCGATCCGCGCGTCACCCGCACCGTAAGGCGGGGCGACGATGGATACATCGCCGCGCGGCATCAAACGTGCCAGCCCCACGACATCGGTCACTTGCATGGTTTCCACCATATCCGGTGGCAACTCTATCTGGGCTGGTAAAGCAATCGGGGATTTCGAGCCACCGCCAGGTTGCAGCCCGGTGAGGGTATAAAATTTTTGTAAGGCGGGGGGTTGGAAATACATCCCGATCACGCCGCCGGTGAAAATAAAAACTGGCAGCAATAGAATTAAAAAATAGCTTTTGTGAAAACGAAACCAGCGGGGTTTTGCTGTTGCGGAAGCAGGATCAGGGTCGTGGTGAACCACTTTAAGTGGGACGTCATTGTCTTTCGGTTCGGTCATTGTTTCCTCGGATTCAAGGCTTGTTGGAACTTTTACTGTACAGCTAAGGTAATTGCGTGATGGATTAAAGGTCTTTTTACTATGTGTTGGCATGGTGCGGCAAGAGCACCCGATGCGCTGCCACAGAGGCTTTGATGGTTGTTGTTGAGCTATGCGAAAATTGTATAGCGACTTTGATTGCTAGCCTCTTGCGAGTGCGGTATATTATTCCTATCTTATAGCTACAGGCCTGACACATTGCGTGCCTAGATTAGGGCGCAAATATCTTGAGCAGGTGCTTATATAAGGAGAAGACCCATGGATTTTGAAAAGTTTACAGAGCGGTCACGCGGCTTTATTCAAGCTGCCCAGACCATTGCGATGCGCGAAAGCCATCAACGATTTACCCCTGAACATTTGCTGAAAGCACTGCTGGATGACGAGCAGGGTTTGGCGGCTAATTTAATCACGGCCTCTGGCGGGGACGCCAAGGTGGCGTTGGACGCTGTTGATGTGGCACTGTCGAAACAACCGCAAGTTACGGGTGCGGGTGGCAGTGTTTATCTGGATGCGCAAACTGGCAAAGTTTTAGCCGAGGCTGAAAAGCTGGCCAAGAAAGCCGGTGATAGTTTTGTGCCTGTGGAACGGATTCTGACGGCTTTGTGTATTACTAAATCGAATGCGCAGAAAATCCTGAAGGATGCCAATGTGACGGCCCAAGGGCTGAATTCTGCCATTAATGATGTGCGCAAAGGGCGCACGGCGGATACGGCGACGGCTGAAGAGGGTTATGATGCGCTGAAGAAATACGCGCAAGACCTGACCCAGAAAGCCCGTGACGGCAAAATTGATCCGATCATCGGGCGCGATGAAGAAATTCGCCGCACCATGCAGGTTTTATCGCGGCGTACCAAGAACAACCCTGTTTTGATCGGGGAACCCGGTGTGGGTAAAACTGCCATTGCCGAAGGGCTGGCTTTGCGTATTGTGAACGGTGACGTTCCTGAAAGTCTGCTGAATAAGCGGTTGATGGCACTGGATATGGGTGCGCTGATTGCGGGTGCTAAATATCGTGGTGAGTTTGAAGAACGGCTGAAAGCGGTGCTGACTGAGGTGACCGAGGCTGCGGGTGAGGTTATCTTGTTTATCGACGAGATGCACACACTTGTGGGGGCGGGTGCTTCTGAAGGGTCGATGGATGCGTCGAACTTGCTGAAGCCAGCACTTGCGCGTGGTGAATTGCACTGTGTGGGTGCCACGACTTTGGATGAGTACCGCAAGCATGTGGAAAAAGATGCAGCATTAGCACGGCGTTTCCAGACGGTTTTGATCAAAGAGCCAACGGTGGAAGATACCATTTCAATCTTGCGCGGTATTAAAGAGAAGTATGAGGTGCACCACGGCATTCGGATTTCCGACAGTGCTTTGGTGGCGGCGGCAACCTTATCTGAACGCTATATTGCGGATCGGTTTTTACCCGATAAAGCGATTGATTTGATGGATGAAGCGGCCAGCCGTTTGCGGATGGAAGCGGATAGCAAGCCAGAAGAGTTGGATGCGATTGACCGCGAGCTGTTGCAAAAGCAGATCGAGGCGGAGGCTTTGAAGAAAGAAACCGATAGCGCATCTAAAGATCGTTTGGCCAAGCTGGAAAAAGATCTGGCGAATTTGCAAGAGCAATCCGACGAAATGACAGCGCAATGGCAGGCGGAACGCGAAAAGTTGGCCTCTGCACGTGATATCAAGGAAGAGCTGGATCAGGCACGGATTGATTTTGAAGCTGCGAAACGCGGCGGCGATTTGGCCAAGATGGGCGAATTGCAGTACGGCGTTATTCCTGATCTGGAAAAGAAGCTGGAAGCGGCTGAAAAGCAGGGCGACGATGTGATGGTGGAAGAGGCAGTGCTTCCCGAACACATCGCAAGTGTTGTGGAACGCTGGACAGGTATTCCTATGGATCGCATGCTGGAAGGCGAGCGTGAAAAGCTGCTTCGGATGGAAGAGGTTATCGGTGCGCGTGTGATCGGGCAATATAATGCGATCCATGCGGTATCCAATGCGGTGCGCCGTGCGCGGGCGGGGTTGAATGACCCCAAACGCCCCTTGGGCAGTTTCATGCTGCTTGGGCCAACGGGTGTGGGTAAAACCGAGCTGACCAAAGCTTTGGCCGAGTTCCTGTTTGATGATGATCAGGCGATGGTGCGCATTGATATGTCCGAGTTCATGGAAAAACATTCTGTGGCGCGGTTGATCGGGGCACCCCCCGGTTATGTGGGCTATGACGAGGGTGGCGTTCTGACCGAAGCCGTCAGGCGCAGGCCTTATCAGGTGCTGTTGTTTGACGAGGTCGAAAAGGCGCACCCTGATGTGTTCAACGTGTTGTTGCAGGTTCTGGATGATGGTCAGTTGACCGACGGTCAGGGGCGTACTGTGGATTTCAAGCAGACGCTGATTATTCTGACATCGAACCTTGGATCGCAGGCGTTAAGCCAGTTGCCTGATGATGCTGATGCGGATGAAGCAAAAAGCCAGGTGATGACGGCTGTGAAGGCGCATTTCCGGCCTGAGTTCCTGAACCGTCTGGATGAGATCGTTCTGTTTGATCGCCTTAGCCGTGAAAACATGGACGGGATCGTGGATATTCAGCTGGCGATACTGGACAAGCGTCTGGTGGATCGTAAAATTACGCTGGATATTGATGACACCGCCAAGACATGGTTGGCGGACCAAGGTTATGATCCGGTATATGGTGCGCGGCCTTTGAAACGTATCATCCAGAAAGCGGTGCAAGACCCGTTGGCAGAATTGTTGCTGAGCGGGGATGTGCTGGACGGTTCCAAGGTGGAAATTACTGCCGATGAAAACGGTCTGGTGATCAATGGCAAAGGCAATACGCCGCACATGAAATTGGTGCATTAAAGGAATAGTCGGTGGGCTGGATTATACGAACGATTGTTTGGGGTCTGGCCCGCCGTCTTTTGGGATTGCCCGGAATGGCACTGGTAGGCGTATTGTTATACCTTTATTTCACGCGGGATTTTGGTGTGTCCTGATAGCCTTATAAACCGTTTGCGGCCTGTATCTCACGTATATAGACGATGATTTTTGTGACCTCGGCGCGGGTGATACCTGCAACGGGGGGCATGTTGCCGAAACGCCAGTGATGTGCGGCTACACCCAGTTTGGCAGCGCGTTGGAAACTTTCGTCGGCGTGGTGGCCTTTTCGGTAGGCTTTATTGATGAATGTCGGGCCTTTTTGGGTGCCTGCCCCGTTAATGCCGTGGCAAGCGGCGCATTTGGCGTTGAAATAGGTTTCGCCAATTTGGGCGGCGGCGGTTAGTTCCGGCACGATAATAGAGGTTGTGTTTTGAGCGGTTTGGTTTGATGGTTTTTCCTGTGTGAAATACCAAGCGGCACCCAGAAGGGTTATTATGGTGACGATTATAATATTGCGCATTTGGTATCCATTTTGTTACTGATGTGTGCGCAGTATAATCTTTCCCGTAACGGGAAAGTAAAGGATAAATCTTAGGTTTACGCATAGCCGAGAAGATTTAAAAAATGCCAACCTGCAATGCCAAGATTATAGTGTTTCTACAGGTGGGGCGGAAAAAATACATTTGCTCAAACTTCAGTTACTTTGTGTATTTGATTTGTGTTTAGATAAAATAAGTGCATGGTTTTGTTGAAACGGGAAGATCACACATGTTGTTAATGGATATCGTAGCGAACACTTTGCAATTTCTGGCAACAGCCTTTGTGATTGTGCTGGGCCTGATCGGATTGGCAGCCATTATAATGTTCGTCATTGACCGCACCCAAACACAAGATGCAGTGCGGCGGAACTACCCTGTGATCGGGCGGTTTCGCAAAGTGTTTACCGAGTTGGGCGAATTTTTCCGGCAATATTTCTTTGCGATGGATCGCGAAGAGATGCCGTTCAATCGTGCGCAACGTGATTGGGTGGCGCGGGCTGGCAGTGGCAAAAGCAATACCATTGCGTTTGGTTCAACCCGCAACCTGAACCTTTCGGGCACGCCTATCTTTATCAACGCGGCTTTTCCGCCGTTGGATGAACAAGCGACGAAAACCGAACCGTTGTTGATCGGGCCATATTGCGATGAACCTTATGATGCGCCGTCTTTCTTTAATATTTCAGGCATGAGTTTCGGGGCCTTGTCAAAACCTGCGGTGCGCGCCCTTAGTCGCGGGGCCAAGATGGCCAATGTGTGGATGAACACGGGCGAAGGTGGCTTGTCGGAATACCATCTGGAAGGCGGCTGCGATATTGTTTTCCAGATCGGTACCGCGAAATACGGGGTGCGTGATTTAGACGGCAATCTTTCGGATGAAAAGTTGAAACAGGCGGCAAGCCATCCACAGGTCAAGATGTTCGAGCTGAAACTGGCGCAAGGGGCGAAACCCGGTAAGGGCGGGATATTGCCTGCGGCGAAGGTAACAAAAGAAATCGCGGATATTCGGGGAATTCCTGCGGGTGAGGCCAGTATCTCACCCAACCGCCATGTGGATATTGCCAATGTGGAAGAGTTGCTGGATATGATCGGGCATATTCGCAAAGTGACCGGCAAGCCTGTCGGGTTTAAGACCGTGATGGGGGATTTTGATGCGCTGGCGGCTTTCCTTGATCTGGTGGTCGAGCGCGGTATTGAACACGCACCTGATTTTATCACGTTGGATGGTGGTGATGGCGGTACGGGGGCGGCCCCGATGCCGTTGATGGATATTGTAGGTCTGCCTTTGCGTGAAGCCCTGCCGATTGTTTCCGACCTGATATATGAACGCGGGATGCGCGGGCGTATTAGGCTGATTGCCTCTGGTAAGCTGATCACGCCGTCTGATGTGGCTTGGGCTTTGGCGGCGGGGGCTGACTTTATTACTTGTGCACGCGGTTTTATGTTTTCGCTGGGCTGCATTCAGGCGTTGAAGTGTAACAAGAACACCTGCCCTACGGGGATCACAACGCATGACGGGCGTCTGCAAAAAGGGCTGGTGCCTGAGGCGAAAAGTGTGAAAGTGGCGAACTATGCCAAAAGCCTGATCCACGAGGTTGAGATTATTGCCCACTCGGTTGGGGTGAAGGAACCGCGAGAGATTTCGCGCCGTCATGTGCGGATTGTGAAATCAAGCGGCGTATCTATTCCGTTGAATAAGCTGATGCCAAGGCCCGAAATTCGGGGCTCATCCAAGTAAGGGCCTATTGATTCTATACCCCTGATTTGAAGGTGCTCATTTGTTTAGGCCTAGCTGTACAAGCTCTTCAAAACGAGCATTAATGGCATCGTTTGCATCCATAGACGTTCCACCCATGCAAGCGACATATCGCTTTTCTTCGTGGTTTTCCAACTTAAAAAATTCAGTAGCTTCTTTAAAAGCTTGTGTGCAAGTTACAATGTTTGCGTATTCAACGGGGTCATATCCATCTGGTATATATGGTGCACCATTTGAAAACGCTAAAACAACTAAAAATATTTTCATTTAAATTACCTTCAAATAAGTGGCGCAAAGAAGCCGCTCTTGAGTGTATGCATTTCTTTCGCTGTGGGTATATTCGCTCGCGATCTAGTTTGGAGACGTTCATATTATGAATGCCTTAAAGGAAATTATGACATAAGCCTCATCTGGCGTCAATATTCGGTGCGTGACAGAACCATATAACTGTGTCATGTTTCTCGTCCCCTCAGTTGGGTATTGGTTTCGCATTTGAAACATTACTTTTCGGCGAGAACGGGTATGCAATAGGATGGGAAGATTGGCGAAAAAAACTGGCGATTTTCGGGATTGTTCATGGAGAAACCGACAACGACATTTTCTGTTTGGCCTGTTTTTATCGAAGTGCGCTGAGGCCTTTACCCTAAGTAGGGTAATCACATGAACCTATACTCCTTACTACAGACCTCTGCCAGCGCCGGAAAACCGGTGCGGGTTGGGCTGACCCGACAGTGCGGTTGCGCCGTGAGATGGAAGCGGCTTTTGTTAATTAAGCACCCTGTAATAATTCCAACATATACGTGATCTTGAATGTTTT
>JAESRV010000132.1 GCA_016764475.1 Amylibacter sp. | reverse complement strand
CAGTTTTATTCTACAAAACTGCCACCAAAGCAGGTGCTGTTATCGCATGAGATTGAGAACGATGATCTAATGCAGGAACTTTTGTCAGGAAAGCTGGATAAAAAAGTTGAGATTCTAGTGCCACAACGCGGTGAAAAGGCAGAACTGATTGCCAATGCGATGCGCAACGCCAAAGAGTCTTTGGCACGTAAAATGGCGGAAACTGCGACGCAGACAAAACTGTTGGCAGGGCTGGCAGAAGCGTTTGATCTGGACGGGCCGCCAAAGCGGATTGAGATATACGATAACTCGCATATTCAAGGTGCCCATGCGGTGGGGGCGATGGTTGTTTCGGGCCCTGACGGGTTTGAAAAATCGTCTTATCGCAAGTTCAATATCAAAGGCGATGACCTGACGCCTGGTGATGATTTTGGCATGATGAAAGAGGTGCTGAACCGCCGTTTCAAACGCCTGTTGAAAGAAGATCCTGATCGTAAATCCGGCCTATGGCCTGATTTACTGCTGATAGATGGTGGGGCCGGGCAAATTTCTGCGGTTGCAGAGATATTGCAGGAATTGGGTGTGGAAGATGTGCCCTTTATCGGGGTCGCCAAAGGGGTTGATCGGGATGCGGGCAAGGAAGAGTTCCACCGTGTTGCGCGACGCCCGTTTGCTTTGCGGCGTAATGACCCCGTTTTGTATTTTATTCAGCGCTTGCGTGACGAGGCGCACCGCTTTGCCATTGGCACGCACCGCGCGAAACGTGCAAAAGCGATGGTGGCTAATCCGCTGGATGAGGTTGCAGGCGTAGGGGCGGCCCGCAAGCGCGCTTTATTGGCGCATTTTGGCTCTGCCAAGGCGGTTTCACGGGCGGGTTTGCAGGACTTGCAGGCAGTGGCAGGTGTATCTGACAAGTTGGCACATACGATTTATGACTTCTTCCATGACAAAGGTTAAATGATCGGCTAGACGGGGTATATGCGCTGGAATGTACCAAATATACTGACTGTTATTCGCCTGTTCGCTGCCCCCGGTGTGGCGATCATGTTCTTGTATTTTGCGCGGCCCTGGGCCGACTGGTACGCGATGACTTTGTTCATACTTGCAGCCATTACTGATTTTTTTGACGGTTATCTGGCCCGTAAATGGGGGCAGGAAAGCCGTTTTGGTGCGATGCTGGATCCGATTGCGGACAAAGCAATGGTGGTGATTGCACTGCTGGTTATCACAGGGGTTTCAGGTATGAACCCGTGGATATTACTGCCGGCAACAATGATTTTGTTTAGGGAAGTTTTTGTGTCTGGATTGCGTGAGTATTTGGGGGATCAGGCAAAACTTCTGAAAGTAACAACACTGGCAAAATGGAAAACCACTGCACAAATGGTAGCAATTGCCGTTTTGTTTGCGCAAGGGGTTTTTGAACACTATTTCTTCATGCATTCTTACGGTATGGATCAGCAGATTTTAATGGATATTTTAACGGGCCAAGAGGAAGACCTTTTAGGTCTTGTCTGGAAACAAATGGGTATGAACTACAGCTTTGTGCTGGGGGTAGTCTTGCTTTGGATTGCTGGCATTTTGACCTTTATCACGGGGTATGATTATTTTCGTAAAGCGATGCCCTATTTGCGGGATGAAAAATAATGCAGCTGGATGTTCTGTATTTTGCATGGGTGCGTGAACGCATTGGGCTGGCAAAAGAACAAGTGACGACGGATGCCCAAACCGTTGCTGACTTGGTCAAGGAACTGTCTGTGCGCGAAGAACGGTATCAAGCGGCATTTCAGGATATGACTGTGGTCAAGGTTGCCATTGATCAAACGATGGTTTCACTGGATGCGCCGTTAAAGGGCGCAAGGGAAGTGGCGTTTTTTCCGCCGATGACAGGGGGCTAGATGAGCGTCTCTGTACAAGCGGAAGATTTTGATCTGGGCGTTGAAGTGGCCGCGATGACCAGTGGAAACCCGGATATTGGTGCTGTCGTCACTTTCATCGGTTTAGTGCGTGATACAACGGGTGGTGCGCTTTTATCAATGGAACTGGAACATTATCCCGGCATGACAGAGCAGGCATTATCGCAGATTGAGCAAGCTGCAACCAAGCGTTGGTCGTTAAATGCAAGCCGTGTGATACATCGCTATGGCAACCTGCAAACCGGGGCGCAGATTATGATGGTTGCAACGGCATCTGCGCATCGGTCGGATGCGTTTGAAGCGGCTGAATTTTTGATGGACTACTTGAAAACAGATGCGCCTTTTTGGAAAAAAGAACATTTCAAAGAGGGTGGTGAATGGGTGGCAAGCAAAGCCGCTGATGATGCAGCTAAAGACCGCTGGTCATCTTAGCGCCCCTGTAATTCATCCAACTCGCGGCGCAATGCACCCGCTTCGCGCCGAGCAGAACCCAAACCCTGCATTGCTGCATCCAGTTCCGCTACTGCTTGTGTGGCTTTATTCGTCAGTTCGCTTTCGCGCTGATGCAGATAGGCAACCGTTTCATCGCGTTGCTCTTCGGCATCGTGAAGGCGTGTAGCCAGATCGTCTATTTCATCAACATTGGTTGAATTGATGCGGCGCAGGCGGCCATATCCCATGCGTGCAATCCAGCCCAAAGCAAAGAAGATCATAAAGGCGGCAGATATCGCAGTGATCAGTTCATTTTTATCCATCGTCTGTTTCCTTGGTGATCAGTTTAAATTCTATGCGGCGGTTTTGGGCGCGGCCTTCTTCGGTTGAATTATCCGCAATAGGCATCGTTTCACCGTAGCCTTTTGAAACCATTTTGGCTGTAAGAACACGGCGATTTAATAATGCCCCCAGAACCGCATCGGCACGGCCCTGACTTAATGTTGCATTCGTGCCTTCGCTACCTTGACTGTCAGTGTGTCCGCTGATTTCAAAATACGCATCGGGGCATTCGATAAGGATTTCCGCGATACTGTCGATGATACCTAAACTGGCGGCTTCAATGCTGGCAGAAGACGGTGCAAAGTTAATCTTACTGGCACCTAAAACAGCAGTGATCAGTTTTTCACAATCCTGTTCGCTTATGCCAAGATCTTTTACAGGTTTGGCAACAAGGTTTTCGTCAAATTTTACATCCACTGTATAATTGGCATTCGTCCCCACACGGGTGGCAAAAATACGTGAGATAATTGACGATATATCTTCCTTGGCGCTACGCCCTTTCAGAATAACCTCTTCGGGTAAAACAACCATGCTGCCGTTGCGCATGTGTGACAAGGCTTCCAATCCGGCCATAGAACGTACAGTCCAGCCATCGGGCAGGTTTTCGACGATACGGGTTTGATTGTAGATGTTATCTTTGCCAAACAAAGAAGCGGCATAGGCCGAAACTGTATCCTTGCGCAGCTGATCGGGCAAACGACCGCGCATTTGAACCAGCCCTTCCGGGCTTTTCGTGGCGGTGAAATCAGGTAGAATAATTTCTCCCGTTTGACCGTCAATAAGGGGCTTTGGTGTTAATATCGCCTGTAAAGAAAACAGCTTTGGTAAAGCATTTTCCAATTTACCCACGGCAGCATCGAATGTTTTTTGGGGTACGTCTTCTGATGCTATCAATGAGATATCTGAATCCGATAATGTAATTGTGCCCGAGCCGATGCTTTGCATCGCTTCTATAGAATGGATAACGGCGGTGTTCCATTCTGTTGTTGGAACGCCAAGGCCCACTTGGCATGGAATTTTTCCGTTAAGTTTAACGCGGTATAATGCGCGGGTGATCTTGGCACCGGCAAAGCTTGTATCTGCAGAGCAAGCTTCCAGCACCCCTTGGCCATCCAGCACTTTTAACCGGAACAAGAAGGGGGTGATAACGGGGCGTGGTGCAGAAATATCCAGGATCAGTTTCAGCATCTCGGGTTTATTCATGGCCAAAGATTTTTGCAGGCTTTGCTGTTCTTCGGGCGTATCTGATACGGCTGTGACTTTCACCCTTTTAGGGGTTACGCTAATTTTTGAACGGGGGACCTGTTTTAGCCGTGAAAGGCCAAAATCAATGGCTTCTTTCCAACCTTCGGGTGCAGGAAAATCAGCTTGCTCCAGCATATCTGTTACCTCTGTATCGGTGTTCAGATTACGCACCAATTCCAGAATATATTCGCGTCCGGTGGATGTCGGGATCAGACCAATCAATGAAACGCGCTCTACATTACGTAAAATTTCCAATGAAAACTTGGGGGGTTGCAACCCGTCCGGTTGTGAAACATTGGTACGGTCATAAACCCGGCCTTCGTTGATATTACCGCTGATCAGTTGCAGGGTTCTAAACCGTGTTGCTTCATTCTCGGCCAGCCCCCCGACAATAACCTGAAACCCATCGGCCCGAACGGTGGCCCAACTTTCACCGGCCCCATTTAAAAGTGTTATCAGTTGGCGTTCTGTGTGGCGTTCCACATGGTCAACCAGTTTGGCGGCACTGAAAACAGCCAAAGCTGTTGCAAGCACAAAACTGATCGCTGCTGTAAGTAGGGCTGTTCGCCACATATCTCATGCCTTTATGCAAATGTTACCAGCTGTTTTTTAATTCATGCTAGAAAGGCATTCAAGCACCAATACCGAAGGCGCTAAGGATAAGCAATAATCCCCAGAAAACCACGGGGATCAGCCCTGCATCGCGGTTTTCACGGAATAGTTTTAGGCAAACGTCAGGGTCATCTATGTCTAAGCGGCGCAGTTGCCACATCATGTGCATGCCAAAGGCCCATACGCCGATCAGGGAAATGCCTAAAGTAAGGGGGCTTGCGTGATCTAAAATTGCGTATAGCAGGGCAAATGTCATCAATGTAGTTGCGGCGATTTGAAATTTTGACAGCCATGCGTGTGTGCGCACCCCAAATAACCGGGCAGTGGATTTGACCCCGATCAATGCGTCATCATCTTTGTCTTGATGGGCATAAATGGTGTCGTAAAACAATGTCCAGCTGATGCCCGCGAGATATAGCAAAACGGGAGGCCAGCTTAGGCTGCCGGTGTGGGCGGCCCAACCCAGTAAGGCACCCCAGTTGAATGCCACGCCCAAAAATACCTGCGGCCACCATGTGAAACGTTTGGCGAAAGGGTAGATCAGGACGGGGGCAAGGGCCAGAATGCCCAAAAGAATGGCAAAGCTGTTGAAGGTTAAAAGGACACCAAAGGCAACCAAAGCTTGTATGATCATCCAAATTGCAGCTTGTTTTGTGGTTACTTGGCCTGATGGAATGGGGCGTGATTTAGTGCGTTCCACCTGCCCGTCGATATTGCGATCAGAGATGTCATTCCATGTACACCCTGCGCCGCGCATCAGGAATGCCCCAATAGCGCAGGCGATAAAATACCAGACGTCTGCCCATGTGCTGCCGTTCGGATCCCCCAAGATTGCCAGAAACAACCCCCACCAACAAGGGATAAGCAGCAACCACGTTCCAGCGGGCCGATCTGCACGTGACAGGCGCAAATAGGGGCGCGACCAAGTGGGGCAAAACCGGTCTACCCAGTTTTTATCCACTGCATCGGCCACTTGGCCTTCAACTTGGGCTGGTTTCTTGTGGGTTTCAGACATAAGTTCAAACCATGACTATTAAAGCTAAAATCAGACTCTATGTAGACGCGCCTTTGGGTCAAGGGCAATCCCTATCCTTGTCGCGCGATCAAGCGCATTACCTGACGGGGGTGATGCGGCAAAAAGCGGGCGCGATGGTGGCTTTGTTCAACGGACGCGACGGAGAGTGGCAGGCAGAGTTGGTTGAGGCAGGCAAGCGCAAGGCTGTTTTGAGCTGTGTTGAGCAATCTAAGCCACAAAAAATCCCGCCTGATTTGTGGCTGTATTTTGCCCCTATCAAAAAGACCCGCACGGATTTTATTGTTGAAAAAGCGGCTGAACTGGGGGCGGCGCGTATTTGCCCCGTACAAACCGATTTCACCAATGCGGAACGGATCAGGCAAGACCGCTTGCAGGCCCATGCGGTGGAAGCGGCTGAACAATGTGGGGAAACCTATGTCCCACCGGTTGAGGCTTTGCAGAAATTGAATGCGGTGTTGGGGAATTGGCCTGAGGATCGCAAATTATTATTTTGCGATGAAACTTTGGTAGAGGATGCAACAAAAGGTTTGCAAGGTGAGGTGGGTGAAAAATGGGCAATATTGATCGGGCCAGAAGGCGGTTTTTCGGATGCTGAAATCACCCGCTTGCGCGCGATGAAAGCCACCCGTTCCATTAGCCTTGGCCCGCGTGTGTTGCGTGCGGATACCGCTGCCGTAGCCGCCCTAACCCTATGGCAAAACGCGTTGGGGGATTGGCGATGAGTTTTATCCGCCCCCCTGTAGTCGCGCATTTCACCAAATGGCGCGAAGCCTATTTTGTGACAGGTATTTTGCTGTTTGGTATATGGCTGTACCTGCGCGGCTCGGCCTCATTAAATCTGATATTACAGGGCTTGGGTCTGCTGGTATCACTTGCAGGGATCATCTTGTTGCGCACAACCATCCAGCGCATTCGATTTAAGCGCGGGCAAAAAGCCCCGGGAATGGTGGATGTCACCGAACGCGAGATCAGTTATTTCGGCCCGATGCATGGTAAAACCATATCTTTGGAAAGCCTGAATAAAATCGAGTTGCGCGAAAGTGAAGCTTATGCCGCAATTTGGGTGTTGCACCATTCAGAGGGCGATCCGATGATTGTACCCACTACGGCCAAAGGATCGGATCGTTTGTTTGATGCGTTTACCAGCCTTTCAGGGGTAAAAATGGACGTATTGGTGGCCGCTATAAACCAGACCCCGATACAAGCCAAAGTGATTTGGCAACGTTCCTAACGGATCAAATCCGCTTGACACTTAGCCCTGAAACTGCCTTTTTCGGGGTAACTTATTTTTAGGAAGATAACACATGTCTATCCCACAGACCGGCGGTGGCCCAATCGAAAACTACGCACAATTAGCTGAACATCTGGCAGAAGGCTGTAAGCCCAAAGAAGACTGGCGCATCGGCACCGAACACGAAAAATTCGGCTATAATAAAGAAACACTGCTACCCTTACCCTATGATGGCCCGTGTTCAGTCAAGGCCTTGCTGGAAGGGCTGCGCGACGAGTTTAATTGGTCACCCGTTCTGGAAGCGGGCAATATTATCGGTTTGGAGAAGGATGGCGCAAATGTATCGTTGGAACCGGGTGGCCAACTGGAACTGTCAGGCGCACCCTTGGAAACCATCCATGAAACCTGTGATGAGGTGAATGTACACCTTGAGCAAGTACAAACTATCGCTGACCGCATTGGGGCGGGTTATATAGGGTTGGGTGCGTCGCCCGACTGGACACATGAACAGGTGCCGATGATGCCCAAAGGGCGCTATCGTTTGATGACAGATTACATGGGGCGCGTTGGTACACACGGCACACAGATGATGTATCGCACCTGCACGGTTCAAGTGAATTTGGATTTCGGATCAGAGGCTGACATGGTCAAAAAAATGCGGGTGGCATTGGCTTTGCAGCCTGTTGCGACCGCGCTTTTTGCCAACTCGCCGTTTTTTGAAGGCAAAGAAACTGGCCTGAAAAGCTGGCGCGCGCGAGTGTGGCGTGATCTGGATGCATCGCGCACCGGCATGTTGCCGTTTGTGTTTGAAGAAGGCATGGGGTTTGAACGTTGGGTTGAATATATGTTGGATGTACCGATGTATTTTGTTTATCGTGACGGCAAATATATTGATGCGCTGGGCCAGTCATTTCGCGATTTTATGGATGGAAAGCTGCCTGCTTTGCCGGGGGAAACCCCGACAATGTCTGACTGGGCAGATCATCTGACAACCTGTTTCCCCGAAGCGCGCCTAAAGAAATTCATCGAAATGCGCGGCGCCGATGGCGGCCCGTGGCGGCGTATCTGTGCATTGCCAGCGTATTGGGTGGGGTTGATCTATGACCAAACTGCCTTGGATGCGGCGTGGGATTTGTGCAAAGATTGGGATGCCGAAACGCGTGAAGCCCTGCGGGTGGCGGCATCGGTTGATGGGATTGCGGCCAAGGTTGGTAACATCTCGATGCTTGAATTGGCGCGTGAAACCGTGGCAATTTCTCGTGCTGGTCTTGCGGCACGTGCGCGCCCCGGTGCAGGTGGTATGATCCCCGACGAGACGCATTTCTTGAATGCCCTGGAAGAGGTCATTGAAACAGGCATGTCGCCATCGTGTGAGCTGACGATGAAATACCGCAATGAATGGGGCGGTGATCTGTCAAGGATTTACGCCGAATATAGCTACTAATTGGCTTCGTAAATACCGATGTCCCGACTGGGATGCCTAGTTAACTGATTGATATTGCTTGATTTATATATTAACAAGCAATATCAATTTTTACCAATTTTGGGCTCAACGCCCTTGATGATGCGTTTTATATTCTCTGAATGCTTGATCCAAATGAACAGGGCCAGCACGGTGGCCATTAATACACCAGATTTGGCATCGAGCAAGTATAGCCATGCAGGGGCCAGTAGAGAGCAAACCAATGCAGAGGCCGAAGAGATGCGCACGATGATGGCCGTGGCAAGCCATGTCAGGCACGTTGCCAAGCCTGCCCAGAAATTTATTGCCAGTAAAATACCCAAAAATACGGCAACACCTTTGCCACCTTTGAAGCGTAGCCAGACGGGGTAAAGGTGGCCAAGGAACGCGCATAGCCCTGCGATTTGTGCCGCTGTTTCCCCAAAGAAACAACCGGCCAGCAATACGGCAACCAGCCCTTTGCCGCCATCAAAGACCACCGTCAGGAAAGCGGCCAATTTATTGCCTGTGCGCAAAACATTCGTGGCCCCGATGTTGCCTGAACCGATCTCACGCAAATTTCCCAACCCCATGATTTTGACAATCACCAAGCCAAAAGGGATGGATCCCAGTAGGTATGCAAAGCTGGCAACGGCGATAATTGTGGTGAATGCTAGATCAAGATTTGGCATAAATTTCTTCTCCCCCAAGGAATGTGCGCAACACCACACCTTGCATACGCCGCCCGTCAAATGGTGTGTTTTTCGATTTGGATTTCAGCGTGGTGCGATCCAAAACAAACGGCTTATCAGGATCGAACAGTACCAGATCAGCAGGTGCACCTTTGGCCAGCCGCCCGCTTTTCAGTCCTAGCAATTTAGCTGGACTTAATGAAAGTGCCCGCCAAAGGGTTGGCATATCCATATAGCCACCGTGTACCAGTTGCATTGCGGCAGGCAGCAGGGTTTCCAGACCCACGGCCCCTGATGCGGCCTCTTCAAAAGGCAGACGTTTGCTTTCTTCATCTTGGGGGGTGTGCATAGAGCTGATGATGTCGATCAGCCCGCTTGCAACCGCTTCTACTGTGGCCACGCGGTCTGTTTCATGGCGCAAGGGTGGTTTGACTTTGAAGAAAGTACGGTAGCCTTCAATATCCAGTTCGTTCAATGTCAGGTGATGGATAGAAGCCCCTGCCGTGACATTCAACCCCGCCGCCTTG
>JAESRV010000028.1 GCA_016764475.1 Amylibacter sp. | reverse complement strand
GATTATTGAAGAACGCGAATTGGTTGCACATGCGGCTGAACTGGGGGCTGTGTTTCAGAAGTCTTTGCGCGAGTTTGAAAGCCACCCGCTGGTGGGTGAGGCACGCGGTGTTGGCCTGATCGGGGCTTTGGATCTGGTGACAGATAAAGCTGCCAAGAAAGGTCTGGATGCGCCCGGGCAACTGGGTGGTTTGGCAAATGTCGCGTTTATGGAAAACGGGGTCATGTCGCGCAATATGCTTGATGCGATGGCGTTTTGTCCACCGCTGATTATTACCGAAGCGCAGGTGAAAGATATGCTGCAACGTGTGGAAGTGGCTTTGGATCAGGTTGCTAAAAAGGTTTTATAACCGGCCCGTTTCAAACAGGTGTGCGGCGATTGCGAATGATGATGTGGCCGCAGGCGAGGGGGCGTTGCAAACGTGTAGGGACCGCGCGGTTTTTTTGATCAGAAAATCGTCGATCATGTTGCCTTGGGGGTCAACCGCTTGGGCGCGAATGCCGGTGCGGTAAGGTTCTAAATCATCGACGGAAATTTCGGTGCAGTAGCGGTGAACTTCTTTGATATAGGCGGATTTGGACAGGCTGCGTTTCAATTCTGACAGGCCTGCCAATTTGAAGCGGTTCATCAATTTCCAGAACCCTGCGTAGGAAACCGTGCGCCATGTGTCGACGGGTTCAAAGAAGGATCGTTGGTAATCTTCGCGGCCCAGTGACAGCACGGCATTGGGGCCAACAGTGGTGTAGCCGCCGACCATTTTGGTTAAGTGAACACCCAGAAACGGCAGGCCCGGTTTGGGGACGGGGTAGATCAGGTGGTTGACGATTGCGTTGTGTTTCTTGGCCAAGCGGAAGTATTCACCGCGAAACGGGATGATGCGAAAGTCATTTGCAAGGCCCATCATATCGGCCAAACGGTCAGCTTGCAGGCCGCCGCAAACGATCAGTTGTGCGGCTTGAATGTGGCCTTGTTCGGTTTTAATGATGACTTGGTCAGAGGTTTCTTGCAGGCCTGTTACCGTGTTGGAAAACTGGAATGTGGCACCTTGGGCTGTCAGCAATTCTACCAGTTTGTGACAAATACCTGCGTAATCCACGATGCCTGTGCTGGGCGATAGGATGGCACCAACGCCTTTGATGTTGGGCTCGATTTCAGCCATTTGCGCGGCACTGATACGTTTCGCTTCAATGCCGTTTTTCTGGGCGCGATCATAAAGCCCGTCAAGGCGGCTGGCCTCTTCAGTGTCAACGGCCACGATCAGTTTGCCGCATTGTTCAAATGCCACCTGATGGCGCGTGCAAAAATCAATAATAGCAGGCACGCCTTTGCGGCAAAGCGTGGCTTTCAGACTGCCCGGCGTGTAATAAACGCCTGCATGAATGACGCCAGAATTACGGCCCGATTGGTGTTGTGCGGCCCCCGCTGCTTTATCCACGATAATCAGGCGTGCTTTGGGGTGTCTTTGGGATAATTCATAGGCAATGGTCAGGCCGATGATGCCGGCCCCGATGATGCAATAATCGTAAGGTTTGCTGGGCAAGGCGTTATCCAATGCCGATCATGGTGGCAATTTCCGGCCAGCCATCGTGGATCATATCCAGACTTAGATAGACAAGGAACACCAGCCCCATCCAGCTAAGCCATGCGTATTTGGTCATGGCTTTCATGATCAAGGTAGCGAAAAACGCCATGAAGGCGATGGATAAGACAAGGCCGAAAATCAGCAAGCTTGTGTTATCGCGGGCAATAGCTGCCACGGCCACGACATTGTCGATGGACATGGAAACATCGGCAATGGTGATGGTGATCAGGGCTTTCCACAGTTGGCGACGCGGGCTGCCTTGGTAGCCTTTTTGTGCAAGGGCGTCTTCTGCTTCACTTGCCAAGTTTGCGCGGATTTCCTGAAAAAACCGCCAGCAGACCCATGCCAACAGGCAACCCCCGATGAATAGGATGCCGGGGATGGCCAGCAGGTAGCTGGCGATGGCGGCAAAGAAAATGCGCAGGCCAGCGGCCAGGCCCATGCCCATGAAAATCGCTTTTTTGCGCAGCTCAGGTGACAGGCTGGCGGCGGCCATGCCAATAACCAGGGCGTTGTCGCCAGACAGGATAATGTCCGCGAATACGATTTGTAGAATTTCAAATGTATTGTCGAACATGCGGCGGGCCTTATTGGTTTGTTCTGGGCTTTATAAGTGATATAAATCAGCAAACAAGCGGTTCTGTTCGGAAAATCGGAATGTATCAAAAAATACGTTTTTTTATTTATTTTTAGGCGGAACAGGCGTAAGGCGGCGTTATCCGCCACGTTTACATAGCGAAAGTTGCATAGCCTATGCAGATATCATCGTATTTACCTGATTTATCCTGGGTTTCTGACCTGAATGGCAGACGTGTGTCTGCGGATGCCTATGCGGGTTTTATCAATGCGGCGATTGTTTTACCCCAAGGGGTGGCATTTGCAACCATTGCGGGCTTGCCACCTGAATACGGGCTATATACGGCAATGATTACAGCGATTGTGGCGGCAATTTTCGGGTCGTCCATGATTATGATATCGGGGCCTGCTACCGCAATTTCAGCGATTTTATTTGCGACATTGAAAGATATGGCTGTGCCTGAATCTGCACGCTATATTGAACTGGCTTTGATGATGACGATCCTTGTTGGCCTGTTTCAGATGGCTGCGGGGTTGGGCCGGTTGGGCGGGTTGGTTTCGTTTGTTTCGCATTCTGTTATGACGGCCTTTACTGCGGCGGCCGCGTTGTTGATTGCGGTCAGCCAGTTGGCCGGGGCTTTTGGTGTTCAGGTGGAACGCGGCGGCAATGTGGTGGAACGTCTGGTGCAACTGTTTGAACACATTACCGAAACCAACTCTTTAGCATTGTTAATCGCAGGGGTTACACTGGGTGCTGCTATTATTTTGCAGAAGGTTTCACCTAGACTGCCGGGCTTTTTGATCGCTTTGCTGGCGGGATCTTTTTTGGCGTGGATGTTGGATGCGGCAAACAGCGGTGTTTCAATGGTTGGTGCTTTGCCGCCGCTTGCATTGCGCTTTACGCCACCGACAGGGGTGCTGCAAGATATTGGGGCACTTGCACAAGGTGCGGCTGCGATTGCACTTGTGGGATTGCTGGAAGCAATATCCATTGGGCGGGCTTTTGCGGTGCGCCGCAAAGAACAGTTTGATGCCAATCAGGAAATGATCGGACAGGGCCTGTCAAATGTAGTGGGTGGATTTTTCCAGTGTTATGCAGGGTCCGGGTCTTTTACCCGTAGTGGATTGAATGCGGCCGTTGGGGCGACTTCACCTCTGTCAGCTATTTTCGCCAGTTTGTTTCTGGGCCTTATTTTGGTTTTTATAGCACCCTTGGTTACCTATATTCCAACCCCGGCAATGGCAGGCTTGATCCTGTTTGTGGCTTGGAAGCTGATTGATGTGAAAGAAATCAGCCATATTATCATATCGAAAAGCCCTGAAACGGTTATTCTGGTGCTGACCTTGGCGGCGGGTCTTTTGGTTGAGCTGGAGTTTGCTATTTATGTGGGTGTTATCGCGTCGTTATGTGTTTTTATCTACGATAGCGCACATCCTGAATTGCCGATTACAGCCCCCGTGACGATGCCTTCGGGGGATCGGAAATTCCGCGATGTGCAGGCACATGATATAGATCAGTGCCCGCAACTTGTAACTTTTCGCCTAGACGGGCCGCTTTATTTTGGTTCGGTTGAACATGTGGAGCATAAGATTAAAAAAATGCGCCGCGAAAACCCGAAGCAAATTCATATGATCCTGTACCTGAAAGGGGTTGGAAAAATTGATTTGGCTGGGGCGGATTTATTGATTGATACAATTCGCGATATTAAATCCAAAGGCGGTTCTTTTCGCATTGTAGCGCTGTTTCCCCCTTTGATCAGCAGTTTGCGTAAACTGCATGTCATTGATGCACTGGGTGAGGATCATTTGTTCAGTTCCAAAGGGGAAGCGGTATCAGACGCCACAAAAGACCTGAACCGCAAGATTTGCAAAATTTGCCTGAAAGACGTGTTTCGTGAATGTGATGAAATTCGCGATGAGATTACAGAGTAAGGCTTGCCTGATAAGACAGCTACCTTGACTTGGATCAATTACAGATAGGGCGTTACCAGCTATAAATATTTGTACCGCGCTTGCGGCGTAAATATAAGGAGCATCTGTAATGGCTATTTTGCAACGTCTGGATAATGCCGGGTGCGGATGTGACGCCGAGGATATGACGTATGGCCTGATACCGATTGATCAGGCTTTATCTATCGGTATGGAACTGGCGGCCCCTGTGCAGGAGGTTGAAGCGCTGACATTGGTGCAGGCCCTTGGCCGGGTTCTGGCGCACCCGGTTTTAACGCTGTCAATGACCCCGCCGTTTGATAATTCCGGGATGGATGGGTATGCGGTTAGAGTCGCTGATCTGAAAGGATCAGGGCCGTGGGCATTGCCTGTGATGGGCCGAATAGCCGCTGGTGATCGCCGGTTGGTTGACTTGCCTGCGGGCAATGCCATGCGTATTTTTACGGGGGCCCCGATACCTGACGGGGCAGATGCAGTGATTATGCAAGAGCGGGTGACCCTTGATGAGAATCGGGTTGCATTCAGTTACGCACCTGCCTTGGGCGAAAATATTCGCCGTGCAGGTGAAGACATGCCCCTTGGTGCCGAGGTTTTGCCGCTAGGGTGCACGATAGATGTGCGCGCGATTGCGGCGGCGGCAAGTGCCGGGGTTGGGCAGGTATCGGTTTTTCGCAAACTTCGTGTGGCATTGCTGATGACAGGGGATGAGGTTGTTCCCGCAGGGCAGGCTTTGTCACATGGGGCGATCTGGGATGTAAATACACCGATGATGATTGCAGCTTTAACAGCTGCCAATGTTGAAATTATTGCCAATGAACGTGTTGATGATGATCTTGAAGAGATGACAAATGCCTTGCGCAGGCTTTCATCGCAGGTTGATTTAATCATCACTACGGGGGGTGTTTCTGTGGGCGATGAAGATCATGCGCATGATGCGTTGCTTGGTGCTGGCGGGCAGATTGGGGTGGCGGGGGTGGCAATAAAACCCGGCAAGCCGATCACAATCGGGGCCATTGGCAAGGCCCTGTATATGGGGCTGCCGGGCAATCCTGTTTCTGCCTTTGTGACATGGAAAATCTTTGGTATGCCGATTTTGGCAAAACTATCGGGTGCCGTGCAAGGGGCGAATTTACGCCGCCATGTGGTGGCGTCTGAAACATTGACCCATAAAACAGGACGGTGCGAATTTAGGCCTGCAACGATTGTGGGGCATTTGGATAACGGGCTTGAAGTTGTGGAAACACTGCCTGCGGTTCAYTCCGCAAGACTGGGGCCAATGACGGCTGCGGATGGGCTTATTCTGATCCCAGCTGATGTGCATTCGGTTCCAAAAAAYAGCTTGTTGGAATTCATGCCGTTTAMTAGAACTTGATCATACATGACGAAAGGTAATCCTGTGAAGATTGCATATACAATGTCACCGAACCCCGGTGATACCGATGAAATTCTGGCGAATTTAGCCGCCCGTTTGGCAAAGCGTGGKTTGCGAACCTGTGGCGTGGCGCARATCAATACAGCACGTGAAGATTGCCAKCATCCGTGCGATATGGATGTGAAAGTGCTGCCTGATGGGCCTGTCATTCGGATATCACAATCCTTGGGYCGTGAAGCCAAGGGATGCAGGCTGAACCCTGAAGCTTTGGAAGGGGCRGTGGCGCAGGTTATCAAGCRTCTGGCCGAGGGTTCRGATGTGTTTATTTTGAACAAATTTGGAAAACACGAGGCTGATGGCCGTGGTTTTCGCGATGTGATCGCCGAAGCCTTATCTCAGGATATTCCTGTGATAACGGGTGTGAACAAGCAAAATCTGGAAGCGTTTATGACCTTTACAGACGGGATTGCGGTGCAAGTGGCCCCTGATGTGGATGCGTTGGACAAATGGTTGGACACAACCGCTTGATCACGGGGGCTACGCCCTAAGTTCTGAACTTCGGCATCAGTTTCAACAGGCTTTTGGTGTAGGCATGTTTCGGCGCGGTAAACAGATCTTCGGTATCTGCAATTTCCAGAATTTCACCACTTTTCATTACTGCGACACGGTCACACATCTGGCGGATAACCGGCAGGTCGTGGCTGATGAACATCATGGTCAGGCCAAGTTCTTCTTGCAGGTCTTTCAGCAGGTTCAGAATTTGGGCTTGAATGGATACATCCAGCGCGGATGTGGGTTCATCGCAGATCAAAAATCGCGGTCTTGTGGCCAATGCGCGCGCAATGGAAATACGCTGGCGTTGGCCGCCTGAAAATTCGTGCGGGAATTTTCTGGACGCGCCGGTGCCAAGGCCCACGACCTCTAACAGCTCATCCACAATCTTTTTAACTTCGGCTTTATCAGCGGCCTGTTTGTGAAAAATAATCGGCTCTGCAATGATGTTTTCAACCCGCATACGGCCATTCAGGGATGAGAACGGGTCTTGGAAAACCATCTGGGTTTGGCGCCGGTAATAGTTTTGTTTGTTCTTGTCTTCCAGCTTGTTCAGGTCTGCCCCGCAGATAGAAATAGTGCCTTCTGTAGGTTCATAAATACCCGTGACACAGCGCGCGATGGTGGATTTACCAGAACCGCTTTCGCCGACAATGCCGAACACTTCGCCTTGGCGGATATCAAATGACACACCTTTGAGGGCGGTAAAATATTTGTTGTTGCGCTTGAATATGCCGTGCTTGATGGTGAAATCCAGCTTCAGCTTATCAACCGTCAACATCGGGCCGTCAAAAGCCTTATAGTCGCGGGCTTTGCCTATCCACAGGTCAGACAGTTTAACGTCATCGGGCAGGGTTTCCACGTCTTCGATATAAGTGACCAACGGAAAACGGTGGGTTCTTTTATCGGGGCGTGGCACGGCGGAAATCAGGCTTTTGGTGTATTCATGGGTTGGTTTATAAAGCACATCCTCGGTTTTGCCGATTTCAACCAGCTTGCCATTATACATCACTGCCACGCGGTCGGTAATTTCAGCGATCACCCCCATGTCGTGGGTAATCATGATCATGCCGACATTACGATCCTCACAAAGTTTGCGCAGCAAGTCCAGAATTTGCGCCTGAATAGAGACATCCAAGGCGGTTGTCGGTTCATCTGCGATCACCACTTCGGGGTCTGAACAAAGTGCCAATGCGATCACTACGCGTTGGCGCATGCCGCCTGAAAACTGGTGCGGATAATGATCAACGCGCTCTTGCGCATTTTCAATGCCAACCTGATTAAGCAGATCAATCGCGCGTGCACGTGCGGCTTTATCATCCAGTTTCAGATGTAGAATAATGGTTTCTATTAACTGCGCCCCAACGGTTTCCAAGGGGTTCAGAGATGTCAGCGGATCTTGAAAGATCATCCCGATACGTTTGCCGCGAATGGCGGTTTTCAGGTTGTCATCCAGATCATCAATGCGCGCACCCTTCAGCCAGATAGAGCCGCCTGACATATAACCCGGGGTTTCCAGTAAGGAAATAACCGCGTTGCCAACGGTGGATTTACCAGCACCACTTTCGCCAACGATGCCCAGAATTTCACCTGGTTCCACGCTTAGGCTAACATCGTCCACCGCGATAAAATCGCCCTTGCGGGACGGGAAAGTGACAGAAAGGTTTTTAATTTCAAGCAATGGCATAAGTGCGGCCCTATTGTAGCTTTGGATTAAGTGCGTCACGCAGCCAATCGCCGAAAAGGTTAACAGACAAGGATAGAATAATTAACGTCATCCCCGGGAATATTGTGATCCACCATTCGCCAGAGAACAGGTATTCGTTACCGATACGAATAAGCGTGCCCAGTGATGGGGTGGTGGGTGGCAGGCCGACGCCCAGAAAGCTAAGCGTTGCCTCAATAATAATAGCCAGTGCCAAGTGCAAGGTGCCGATCACAAAGACCGGGCCCAGCACGTTTGGCAGAATGTGTTTGATCATGATGCGCGCGGAACCAAGGCCAATAACTTGGCCCGCCTGTACATATTCCTTGATCTTTTCGGTCATCACACTGGAACGCACGGTGCGGGCGTATTGCACCCAACCTGATACCGCGATGGCAAATATTACCACGTAAAGGGCAAGGTCTTCGTGTACGTCTTTGGGCATGACAGTTCTGAACACGCCGTCGATCAACAGGGCGATCAGGATGGCGGGGAAAGACAGTTGTACGTCTGCGATGCGCATGATGATGCTATCAACCCGTCCGCCGACATAGCCTGAGATCAGGCCCAAGCTGACGCCGATTACCAGTGATAGGAACACGGATGTGAAGCCTACAAACAGTGAAATGCGCAGCCCGTAAAAGATGGTCGACATGATGCCACGGCCCTGATCATCGGTGCCTAAAAGAAAGCGTTTATCGCCCATTTCCATCCACGAAGGCGGTAGAGAGCTATCAAACAGATCAAGCGAGGCCAGATCAAACGGGTTTTGAGGGGCTATCAGAGGGGCAAACACTGCAAGCGAGATCAGCAAAATACCGACGATGGCCGAGATATAGGCCATGGGCGTGTGGGTGAACGAATACCACAGATCATTGTCCGCTATACGGCGGCGCAAATCGGTAAACCAGTTTAAGTCTTCTTGTGGCATCAATCACCTACCGTGGTTCTAAGTCTTGGATCCAAGACAACGTATAAAATATCGACCAGCAGATTGATGGCGACGAAGATAAAAGCGATCAACACCAGATAAGCGGCCATGATCGGCACGTCGGCATTGCCGATGGCCTGAATAAACAACAGCCCCATGCCCGGCCACTGAAACACGCTTTCGGTTATCAGTGAGAACGCGATAATGGAACCCAGTTGCAGGCCGGTAATAGTGATCACAGGGATCAGCGTGTTTTTCAATGCGTGGCGGTAGTGCAGGGATTTGACCCCTAATCCGCGTGCCCGGCCAAATTTGATATAGTCCGTGCGCAACACTTCCAGCATTTCTGCGCGCACAAGGCGCATGATCAAGGTAAGCTGGAAAATTGCCAGTGTGATGGTGGGCAGGATCAGGGATTTGATGCCTGACCATGTCAGCAATCCTGTTGTCCACCAGCCCAGATCAACAACCTCACCCCGCCCGAAGGTTGGTAGCCAGCGAAAGACCACGCCGAACATCAAGATCAGCAGGATGCCGATCAGGAAGGTGGGCAGCGATACCCCGACAAGGGATGACGACAGGAAAAACTTTGTTAGCCAACTGTTTTTGTGGATGGCGGTATATATCCCCATCGGCATGCCGATGAACAAGGCCAAGAGGGCGGACATCATGGAAAGTTCCAGCGTTGCAGGCAGGCGTTCTCTTATCAGCTGGCTAACAGGTACGCGTAATGTGTAGCTTAGGCCAAATTCACCTTGGACGGCATTTTTGGCAAAATTGGCGAACTGGATTACGAAAGGATCATTTAACCCTAGGTCTTCTTTCAGCTGTTCGCGTTCGGCGGTAGAGGTATCTTGGCCCACCATATTGCTGATCGGGTCGCCGACAAAACGCAGTAAAGCAAAGGTGATCAGC
>JAESRV010000002.1 GCA_016764475.1 Amylibacter sp. | reverse complement strand
TGGTAAACCCATCCCCGGATGGCCCCTTCTTTGAAAGCCCTGTCGGGGTGTAACCATGCAGCGTTTGGGGATGAACAACAGACAGGTGATAGCCTTCCATAAAGTTTTCCACCAGACACTTCCAGTTGGTTTGCCAGATTTCCGAAGCACTATGTACCAAACGATATTTTGCAGGTTCGTAGGGGCTGATAAGCGCATTCAAATCCTGAAGTGCCTCGGGCAAGGGGGCGGGTGTATCGGCCAAAGAGGCATAGATAAATCCATTCCAAACAACACTGTTGATTTTCGGCAAGCCGCATTTATCTGCCTCGAACCCTGCGTTTTTCATCCGTGCTGCGCGCAGCAATTCACCGTCCAGCCCATATGTCCAAGCGTGGTAAGTACAGACAAACCGCTTTGTATTTCCGTGCCCCAACGCCACCGGCATTCCGCGATGACGGCAAACGTTGGATAGAACCTGAATGGTATCACCTGCATCGCGCGTAACGATAAGCGGCTCTCCCAACAGGCTTAATGTATAGTAATCCCCCACATCGGGTACCTCGTCACTGCGCCCCAAACAGTGCCAACCCAGTCGCAAGACAGTTTGCTTTTCCCACTCAAAGTAATCTTGCAAGGTGTAAAATGAACCGGGCAAGCCATATGGTGCATCACCGGGCAGGCCCGCTAACCTCTGCAATTCTGTTTGCATATGGTTAACTGAAGTTTTCACCCTTCATCCCCTAAAACCCCGTAAGACGGTGCTTCACGCGGGTCTAATGCGCGTTGAATATACGCGGCCATCTGTGGTTTATAGATGTCCCATGCCTTGGCAACCGCTGCAATCGGGCAATCATCCGTCCAATCACAGCGCAAATCGGCCGCTGGCCAGTTTAGCTTATCGCAAATTTGCATACCTGCCGAATGAACAGGCCCCGCTTCACCGCCTGCGGCTAGTCCTGCACGCAGGGCTGCAATCAAGCGGTCGCCAATATGCCCCGAAGTATTTTCAAAACCTGCAACGATTGCCATCGGCACATCCTTATTGGCCAGCAAGTTACCCCCCGAGACAACATCAACGCCCTTGGCTTGGGTCCAAATACCCAAAGAATGTGAACCCGAATGCACAGCGGTATTGCCCGCCTTATCAATCGCCATAACCTGACGATATTCCAAAAAACGCCCCTGATCGCGCACCCCTGCAATGGCCTCGGCTGCATTCATTCCGCCTTGCATCAGATCCAGCGCAAACGGCCCCAGTGCAGGATCGGTCACATTCTGGCTGGCAACCGCCCCCACGCCTGCACGGGTATAAGAACAACGCGCAGCCACGGCGGGTGATGAGGATGCAATGGCCACACCGAACATACCGGTTTGCTTGCACCGTGCCACCAACGAAAATGTCACGGCTTATACCCCTCGGGGATCACGGCGGTTCCATCTATTTCCACCAACCAGTCAGGCCGCGCAAGGGCCTGCACCACCAGCCCGGTGGAAACAGGATGCACCCCTTTGATATATTCACCCAATGTGCGGTACACGTCGGCGCGGTGGCGCACATCGGTAATATAGACCACAATCTTTACCAGATGCTCCATTGATCCCCCTGCTTCTTCAATCAACTGGCGGATATTCTGCATCACTTTGTGGGTTTGCTCCACCGGGTCATGGCTGTTGATATTCACCGCATCATCCAGATTTTGCGGGCATTGGCCGCGCAGGTAAACGGTTTTACCCCCCGTCGTGACCACCGCCTGACACAGATCATTATTCAGGTTTTGTTCGGGATAAGTATCCTTGGTATTAAATCGGCGAATGCGGGTATGTTCCATGGTTATTCCCTTATATATCCAGCGCAAAATAATCTTTGCACTGTCTGATAAACTCTTGCGCCGCTTGCGACAGCTTAACACCCTTGCGGGTGGCCATAACCAGCTTTAACGGCGCAGTATCCGTGATCAATGGGCGCATCACAACGGCGTTTCCATCATAGCTGATATCCGTTGCAGGCTTTCTTGCCAGCAAACTGAACCCAAGCCCCTGCCCGACTAAGCCGCGCACCATTTCCAATGAGGTTGATGTGAATGCCACTTGCGCATCCACCCCCGCATCACTGAAAATCCCCAGAAAATAATCCCGGCTGGGCGGTGTGTTCAGCAACACCATCGGATGGCTTGCCAAATCATCAGGTGTCAAGCTGTCTTTGGCCCCCAATGGGTGATCTTCGGGCAATAAAACATAAGGCGTCTGTTCGGCCAAAGGTACCACATCCAAAGCATCCGATAGCCCCAGATCATACAGCAAAGCGATCTCGGTTTGGCCCGAAAGCAGGCTTTCCTGCACCCGTCGCTGATCGCCTTCAAACAGGTTAAGCTTCAACTTACTGCCCGTGCGCACCATACGCCCGATCAATTCGGGCATGAAAAAAGGGCCGAAAATATCGAAACAGCCTACATTCAGGTTCTGCCCTGCCGCTGCTTTACCGTCTTCAATAGAATTAAACCCGTCAATCCGCCACGCAGCCCCATAAGCCCGTTTGGCATAGATCAGGGGGGATCCGCGATCCGCTTCAAAAACCCCCTGCACCTCGCCCATGAAAATATAATGTGTGCCCACCTGTTCACTGGATTGCACCTTGCAATCAAAGGCCACCAGCGGATCAATTACACGCGGCGCACCTGTGTCCATCGCAAACCAGTCGGCACAATCGAACTTGTTACTAACCGTCTCTTTGAAACGCCCCGCGAATGTATCCGAGATATAAGACTGGTCATCGCGCAGGATATTGACGCAAAACACCCCGTTATCAATAATTGCCTGTGCCGTGGCACTTTGATGATGCACACAGACCAGCAAGGTCGGCTTTGGTGTATCCGCAGACACAGATGACATGGCAGAAACCGTCACCCCCATGCGCCCTGCGGCCCCGTCCGTGGTGACCACATTGACCGTACAGGCAGCATGGCTCATTCCGCTTAAAAAATTCGCGCGCAGATCACTGGGTTTCATCGTATTCATTAAGTCGCCTTTGCAGATTCTATTCTTGCATTGATATACCGTGCAAAATCATAGTTTGGCCGTTCCAAATGCGACAGATGGCCGGGTTTGGCCAGCTTGGAACAAAGACCCCGATAAACCTTTTCGGTACAGCCCCTGTCTTCCACATTAACTTCATCCAGCAAAACTTTGAGTTTGTTGAAGTTTTCCTGCGCATCCACGTCATTCGCATAGTCATCCGACATGCCGCCGCCAAAGCCGATACGCACCTTGCCAACCCCTTCAGGGTGCAAGGTAAGATACCAAAAATACCCCGGTGTCAGGGTAATCAACAGGCTGGGGTAAATCGCCAGTAAAAACGTGGTGCGGCGCATCTCGCCCATAAGCCGCGTATTGTTTTTATGCGCCATCGCAATGCGCAAACTGTCATCCTTCAGGATCGTATGATAATTGAACGCAGGCAGGCCCGGCGGGCAGACCATTTCATCAAGCTTGGACAAGCCCCCGATCGTCCCCGCATGGCACACCGGCAAATGATAGCTTTCCATGAAATTTTCCGCCAAAACCTTCCAATTTGTATCCCAAAGATGGGTTTCAAAGAAGGTTTCGGTGTAATTTGTCATATCGTAGCCACTGACCAACGCTTCGACTTGCGCCAATTCCTGTGCCACGGGGGGCGCATCCATATTCAGGCTGACAAACACCCAGCCCAGCCATTCTTCGCAACGCACTTGCGGCAACCTGTAATTGTCTTTGCAAAACCCCTTGTTCAGGGTCATCGCAGGTGCGCCGCGCAAAGACCCGTCCAGATTATAAGTCCAGGCATGATAGGGGCAAACAATCGCGCGTTTATTGCCCCGCCCCTCTAGCAAGGTCGACATCCGGTGCAGACACACATTCGACATCGCCCGCAAGTGACCATCCTTATCGCGGATCACCATAATCGGCTGGCCCGCCAGTTTCTGCGTTACATAATCGCCCACATTGGCCAGCGCACTAGCGCGGCCCACGCAAAACCAGTCTTTGCTGAATATATCCGAAATTTCGCGTTCCAAAAACGCCTCCGAGGTATAAACCTCGGGCGGCATTGCACGGGCCTGTTCAAAAGGCACACCCACATTTTCACGTAATTTCTGGACTGCATTCATGATATATCAACCCCTTTGTTAGGCGCTATATACCAACATTTCCCCAATCTGTCGCCTTCGTTTTATCAAAAAACTTCACTGCTTGAAGCGATCGCCAACCCATCAATAATCGCGGTAAACGCATCAGCATATTTCAGGTTGGCAGTTGGGAAAATATCGACCATCGCGGCCTCGACAACTGACATCAAGCTGGAACCGCCTACGAAAATAACGGTATCGACAGATGATGCAGGCAGCCCCGCCAAAGCAAGCGTTTCGGTGGCGCAGTCTTGGATTTTTTGCGCATGTGCGCTTAGCGAATGGATCAAATCCGCTTTAGAAAGTTCAACTTCAAAATTTGGTTCAATAAAGCCCAATTTCACTGTAGAGTCACCACTTAAGCCTTTGTTTGCAAGTATTTTACCACGCTCTACGGCAAAAGCCATTTCATGGGCCAACTCATGTTCCAAAACACTTTCCAAACGTGCAAACAGCGGTTTATCAAGGGCTAAATGGTACATGTTTTTTACCATGCGGCGGGTCTCGGCAGAATACATAAACGGGATTTTTTCCCATGTGGCAAGGTCTTGAAACAGCGCATTAGGGGCACTTAAAACCCCGCCCCCCATTTCATTGCGAATGCCTGATCCTTTACCAAATAACGGCATCACATGGTCAACACTGATCGATTTATCAAAGTCAGTACCGCCCACACGCACCCCGTGGCTGGCCAGAATATCAATGCCTGTCTCACTGCTTTTAAACAGGCAAAAATCAGAAGTACCGCCACCAATATCCACGATCAATCCAACCTTGCCCGCATCACTTAAAGCATGGTTGGCAAGGGCGGCGGCTTCCGGTTCATACATAAAATGCACATCACGAAACCCTGCCCGCCTGTAGCATTCGGTTAAATCCGCAAGGGCTTGCGCATCTTTTTTATCATTACCCGAATGAAAATGCACCGGCCGCCCTGATAAAGCCGTATCAAATTCCTGATAACAAGCCGCCTCGGCACGGGTTTTAATTTCCCGCAGGAAACGGCTGATAATATCTACAAAATCAAGCGTTTCCCCCATCATACGGCGTTTTTCATGCATCAGGGATGTGCCCAGAATGCTTTTCAAAGCCCGCATAAAACGCCCCTCATAGCCCTCAATCAGGGCTTTGTTGGCAGGCCTGCCAAACAGGGTTTTCTGTGCTTCAAAATCGAAGAAAAGTGATGTCGGTATCGTGGTTTTACCCGCTTCAACCTCTATCAGATAGGGCTTGCCGTTTACCATGATACCGGCCGCAGAATTGGACGTACCAAAGTCTATTCCCAATGTGTTTGATTTGGTCATAGCCCGCGCACCTTTGAATTTGAATGCAGGTCTTTAGGTTACAAGCCCGTGCAGTTCAACCCCTTAAGCTTCAATCGCTTTACCAAATAACACAATTAGAATGCCCAACATTGCCAAGCTAGCAAAAAACAGGGCTTTTTTCTTTTGATCAGGCTGCCGCCAAGCGGTCATCGCTGCAATGGCGGCTTGCAATGCGTAATAAAATGCAAAAGCCCGAGACGCAAAGCTGATAATCTCAAAAACATTTGCCGACCATGTCAGGATCAATCCGATCACCGTCAATAATGCATAAGCCATGCGCGGGCTGACGCGGTTATGTGTCAATTCACTGATCAACCCGCCCGAGCCGCTGGTATCGGCCACCGCTGCACTGAATTGCGCCGCCAAAGCGGCCGCCACCAGAAGCACCGGCAAAATCGGGGCAACCAAGCTCATCAAATCAATGATCGCGGTTTCCGACAGGCTGACCTGCTGACGTTCAAACACATAAGCCAGCAACAAGATGTAAATCATGTAAATCGCGGTTGAAACCCACTGCGCCCATCGCATAGAGCGTATCCGCACGGTGCTATTATAATCCGCTGCCAGATAGCGCGAGGTTTCAAACCCCTGTACGGTCACAATCAGCCCAAAAGCCAGTGTTACCGCAGGCCAGCCTGTCAATTCAGCTGGGATAAACACCAGGTGACCACCGGATGCTTTGCCGTAAAAATACACCAGTAAGCCCACCAGCAGACCTGCGATAATCGCCAGTTTTAGCGTGACAGTCACGTATTCCATCCCCTCCAGTGCCTTGAACCCACGGCGCCAGCCGACGATCAATATGATCCCGAAAACCGCCGAGGTCAGCAGTTTTGCATGTACGGGATCATTGACCGCCGTCAGGCTGACCCCAAAAGCACCAAACAAGTTCAAATAATAGGCCACGGATACGATATAAGCGAAGCCAAGCGACCATGACGCCACAGTTTCAAAGCTGTTCACCAACCTGCCGCGCCCCTTACCATGCGTTTCTATGGCTGTAATATTATACCGGATCGCTGCCCCGTAAAGATAAGCCACTAAACACAAAGCGGCCATCACCAGCGGGGCAAACCTTCCATATGCTGTATTTAAAATAGGCCCAAGCACCAGAAATCCGCTGCCAATGATAGAGGCCAGCGGCGTTGTCATTGCCCGCCATGTCAGCACTTTTTGCAGCTTTGGCGACCATAAGAACATTAAGGTCACAACGACGCTAAGTAAGATGGCAGAATTCAGAAAGACTGTGATGGGGTATTCTCCAAGTTAGATATGCGACGTCACCCTACATCCAGTACACGGGTTTTCAAACCCAAAATGCAAAAGGCCCCACAAATGCAGGGCCTTTTGAAATTATTAAAGATTTGCTTGGCTTAGCCCGCCATGCTTGCCACTTCAGCGGCAAAATCTTCTGATTTTTTCTCAATGCCTTCGCCAACTTCCAAGCGCACAAAGCCGATGATTTCAGCACCTGCATCTTTGGCAGCTTGGCCAACAGTGATGTCAGGGTTCATAACAAACGCTTGGTTTACCAAAGTCACTTCGGAAAAGAATTTTTTCATCCGGCCAACGATCATTTTTTCGATCACCGCATCAGGCTTGCCACTTTCACGGGCTTGCTCGGTCAAAACAGATTTTTCACGCTCAACAACAGCCGCATCCAGATCCGCTTCCGCCAAAGAAGCCGGGTTGGTAGCCGCCACATGCATCGCAATTTGCTTTGCAATGGCTTCATCGCCACCCTTTAGGGCAACCAAAACACCGATACGGCCCAAACCGTCAGCGGCAGCCGTGTGGATGTAAGAGCCCACAACGTCACCTTCGATTTTAGCCATGCGACGCACTGACATATTCTCACCGATGGTCGCAATTTTAGCCGTTACGGTGTCTGCAACGGATTTACCGCCCAGATCAGCACCTAAAAGTGCTTCCGTATCAGCCACACCCATAGCAGCCGCCGTAATGTCTGTTACCATTTCCTGGAATTCAGCGTTTTTGCCAACGAAGTCAGTTTCAGAGTTCACTTCAACCGCAACACCTTTGCCGCCATCAACTTTTACGCCAACCAGACCTTCGGCAGCCGTACGACCGGCTTTCTTAGCCGCTTTGGCCAGGCCTTTGGTACGCAGCCAATCAACCGCCGCTTCCATGTCGCCATTTGTTTCTGTCAACGCTTTTTTAGCGTCCATCATGCCGGCGGCAGTCGCGTCGCGCAGTTCTTTTACCATTTTAGCTGTAATAGCCATGATATCTCTCCAATTTGGAAATTCATATGCAGGGCAGCACCATACTGCCCCGCCTATTCGAAAGGCCTAGCCCTTCGTCAATTCAGTTGCTTGACCTGTCCAGTCATCACGGTCGATACGGCCTTTGAAAGACAGATTGTCATCAACCCATTGCACTTCATCAGCAGACCAGCTTGCGACCTGTGCAAACGTATACACACCTAAAGCATTCAACGTCTCTTCCAGTTTCGGGCCAACCCCAGTGATTTTCTTCAGATCATCTTTCGCTTCTGGCGCTTTGTCCATCAGCTCTGGTTTCGTGCCGGCACTTTCAGCAGGTACTTCTTCTTTTTTCGCAGCAGGTTTAGCAACTTTCTTAGCGGCTTTCTTTTCAACCTTCACAGCTGGCTCTGCCGCTTTTTCTTCTACTTGCGGCAACTCTTCCACAGGCGCGTCAACAGCCGCACCAATGTCGATACCCGCAGAACCCATAGCCGCTGCCATGCCGTCAAGTGCCGAGCGTGCAATCAGATCGCAATACAGCTCAATCGCGCGTGCCGCATCATCATTGCCCGGGATCGGGTAATCAATGCCGTCAGGGGCAGAGTTACTGTCAACAATAGCAACAATAGGAATGCCCAATTTCTTGGCTTCAGCCACTGCCAGGCTTTCTTTGTTGGTGTCGATGATGAACACCAAATCAGGTACACCGCCCATTTCGCGGATGCCGCCCAAAGACGCTTCCAGTTTGCCTTGCTCGCGTTCCATGCCCAGACGTTCTTTTTTGGTCAGGCCATCAGAACCTTTTTCAAATTTCTCATCCAGCTCTTTCAAACGGGTGATGGATTTTGAAACGGTTTGCCAGTTGGTTAAAGTACCACCCAACCAACGGTGATTCATGTAATATTGTGCGGAACGCTCTGCCGCTTCCGCAACCGCTTTAGCGGCTTGGCGTTTTGTGCCAACAAACAAAATACGTCCGTTTTTCGCAACAACTTCACGTACAGCGTTCAAAGCTGCATCCAGAAGCGGTACAGTTTGTGTCAGATCCATGATATGGATGCCGTTACGCTTGCCATATATAAACTGACCCATACGCGGGTTCCAACGATGTGTTTGGTGTCCAAAATGTACGCCTGCTTCTAGCAGTTGGCGCATGGTAAACTCTGGTAGAGCCATGGGTATTTTCCTTTTCCGGTTTCGCCTCAGCAGGGTGAAGGGCGTTTGCCCAACCGGTGGAGTTACAGGGATTTCTCCCCCATAACCCGCAAGCCCTGCCTGTGGATTTATGGGTCGGTCTTTAGGCTGGTTTTACAGGCTTGGCAAGCGGGATTTGCACTAAATTACATAGAAACCATTGTAGATCCGTAAATTCTGGCTTAACACATCCTTTCTACATGGGAAATCAGCTGTAAATGTCGAAAAAACCAAAGAAAAAAGTTAAAGTAAAAAAGCAAAGCCGCTTTTTAGCAAGCTTTCGTAATAACTTTCTAACCGGCCTTGCCGTGGTTTTACCCGTGGCCGTAACCATCTGGGCGGTTTGGAGCTTTGTCGGCTTTGTAGACGCCAGCGTTTTGCCTTTCGTTCCCGCCAAATACAACCCGCTGACCTACTTTAATATTAACGTGCGTGGTCTTGGTGTCGTTGTTTTCCTGATCTTTACCACCATTATAGGTGCATTGACCAAAGGCCTGTTTGGCCGTTCCTTAATGCGCACCGCCGAGGGGTTTGTAGACCGTATGCCGGTTGTGCGCTCGCTTTATAACGGCATCAAACAAATCATCGAAACCGTGGTCAGTCAAAGCAACAGCTCTTTTGATAAAGCTTGTCTGGTTGAATACCCGCGCAAAGGCATCTGGGCGGTGGCGTTCATCTCGACTAAATCAAGTGGCGAGTTGCTGACCAAAACCGGACACGAGGCCATGACCTCTATATTTCTGCCCACCACCCCGAACCCGACCTCGGGTTTTTTGCTGTTTGTCCCGACAAAAGACGTGATTGAACTGGATATGTCGGTGGAAGAAGCCGCCAAGCTGGTTATTTCCGCAGGTCTGGTCATGCCCGATAAAAAAGCCGCTAAAACCATTACGAAAGCAAGCCAGACTAAATGATTTCAGCTGCCTTTACAGGTTTTTTCACCAGCCTTTCATTAATCTTGGCCATAGGTGCGCAAAACGCGTTTGTTTTACGCCAAGGCCTGCTGCGTGCCCATGTTTTCCCGTTATGCCTGTTTTGCGGTGCATCCGATGCTTTATTGATCGCCGCAGGTGTGGCGGGCTTTGGCTACGTTGTAGATCTGGCCCCTTGGTTGCCGATGGTTATGGCTTTGGGCGGGGCCGCATTCCTAATTGTTTACGGGGCCACCCGGCTTTATGCTGCGTGGAAAGGGGATTATGCCCTGCAAATCGAGGGCAAATCCGCCGCGCTGTGGCCCACCCTTGCGGTGGCTGCCGCCCTGACATGGTTAAACCCGCATGTATATCTGGATACTCTGGGGCTGATCGGTGCTATTTCCACGCAATATACTGCAACATCCGAAAAACTGGCCTTTGGCATTGCCGCCACAACCGCCTCATTCGTATTCTTTTTCAGCCTTGGCTACGGTGCCCGCCTGTTGGCACCCTATATGAAATCACACCATACATGGCGTATTCTGGATCTGTTTATCGGYGTGATTATGTTTGCCATAGCGGTCAAATTATTACTYAGCATCTAGGGCAGGCAACGRCTTTGYTTGACCACGCCATAAGCAAARCTGGTGTTGATWGATGCAATCGCSGGAATGGTGTGGATTTTTTCGCGTATGAAAACCTCATAAGCTTCCAGACTTTCCACAACYACRCGCAGCAAATAGTCAGTATCGCCTGTCATTAAATGGCAATCCAGAACCTCGTTCACCCGYCCRATACGGGCCTCRAACACCTGTGCGGTTTCTTTWGTATGGGGTTGCARACGGATTTGCACAAAAACCGTAACGGGYAAGCCATATGCRTTCTGATCCAGAATTGCGGTATARCCTTTRATMACMCCSGAYKTTTCCAAYCGRCGTAAACGCCGCAAACAGGGTGATGGTGACAGGTTCACCCGTTCAGCCAAATCAAGATTGCTCAGGCGGCCATCTTTTTGCAGTTCGCGCAATATTTGGCGGTCTTTATCGTCCATATGGCCCTCATTATTAGCATTATATGCCAATATTTTACCATACACTGATTAAAAAGCAATATAATGCCCGTCATTGTGACATATATTATCAATACCATCATCAAAGGCTGAATATGTCCAAACTTACCAACAACCCGCCCCAAGGCATTGCAACGCGCGCCATCCATTTCGGTTATGATCCGCAATCGGAACACGGCGCCCTGACCCCGCCTTTGCACCTGACATCCACCTATGCTTTTGAAACCGCTGAAGCCGCAGGCGAAACCTTCGCAGGTGATCGCGCAGGTTTTGTTTATTCACGTGTCGGCAACCCAACCGCTGACCTGTTGGAACGCCGCATTGCCAATCTGGAAGGCGGTGAAGCCGCTGTTGCCAACGCATCGGGCATGGGGGCAATCACTTCACTGTTCTGGACATATCTGCAAGCCGGCGATGAGATTATTACCGACATGACCCTTTACGGCTGCACATTCGCCTATTTCCAACATGGGTTAACACGCTTTGGCATCAAGGTTACCCACATTGACCTGACTGACCCCGGTAATTTGGCGGCAGCGCTGACAGATAAAACAAAATTCGTCTATTTTGAAACCCCCGCCAACCCCAACATGCGCCTTGTAGATATTAGCGCCATTGCCACCATTGCCCACGCCCATGATGTGCGCGTTATCGTTGACAATACCTATGCCACCCCCATTCTGACGCGCCCTTTGGAACATGGGGCTGATTTCGTCGTACATTCCGCCACTAAATATCTGGGGGGACATGGAGATTTGCTGGCAGGTCTGGTTGTGGGCCGTGCGGATGACATTATGGAAGTGCGCACAGTCGGTATGAAAGATATGACAGGTGCCGTGATCGCCCCGTTCAACGCCATGCTGGTTTTGCGCGGGTTGAAAACCCTGGAATTGCGGATGCAGCGGCATTGCGAAAATGCCCGTGCCATTGTGGATATGCTTGTGAAGCACCCCAATGTGCAAAGCGTGTCTTATCCCGGCCTGAAAACCTTTGCCCAACACGATCTTGCCAAACGGCAAATGGCCGATTTTGGCGGCATGATCGCGCTAGAGGTAATGGGCGGGCTTAAAGGCGGCATTCGGGTGATGAACCGGTTAAATCTGGTTCAACGCGCGGTCAGCCTTGGGGATGCCGAAACCCTGATCCAACACCCCGCCTCGATGACCCATATCACCTATACGCCCGAAGAACGTGCCGCCCACGGCATCAGCGAAGGCTTGATCCGCATTTCAGCAGGTCTGGAAAATATCGAGGACATTTTGCAGGATTTGCAACAGGCCCTACAAGGCTGATCGTTATTCAAACCACCACACATCGGGCGCAAAACCGACCGTGTCACCATACATCGGTATGGTGACAGGGAAATGCAACGTGGCCTTATGTGCCAAGCGTGACCCGTTGGTTGACCACAACGGAATGATATAGCGCCCAGATGTCAGAATGCGATCCAACGCCTTTACAGCGGCCACAAAATCTTCTTGCTCGGTGGATTGCAGCATCGCTTCGATCATCGCTTCAGCCGCAGCGCTATCCATGCCCATATAATTCCGCCTGCCGGGTTGCACAACACCCTCACGCCCCCAATACAGCCACTGTTCATTGCCGGGCGATAATGAGGTTCTTAATGTGTAGGATGTCATGTCAAAATCGTAATTCTTTTTACGAACAGTGTACTGAACACTGTCTACCTGTGTGATCTCCAGGGTAATTCCCAGCAATCTCAACGCATCGCGGTAAATATTGATAATCGCTTCATGGCTTGCGGCACCAATATCCAGAAGTACTTCCAGCTTAAACGGGGTTCCATCCGCGTCTTTCAGAACACCTTGTTGAATGGTCCAACCCGCAGCGGCCAAAAGCTGCTTTGCTTTACGCAGGTTTCGCCGGTTTCTACCGGACCCATCCGATGTAGGAAAACTGTAACCTTCTAATGTTTCACTTGGTAAACCGTCTTTATATTTTTCTAATAGTGCAAGCACCCTACCCTTTGCCGGCCCTGCATCCATTGCCAGAATGGAATTTGAAAAATAGGATGTAAGCCTTGGTTGCGGCACGCCGTTAATGGTTTGGTTTATAAACTCATAATTAAACGCATGGATCAGTGCATCACGCACCCGAATATCGGCAAACTGTGGCCGCCGTGTATTAAACACAAATCCCTTTACATCTGACGGGCGTTTATCAGGAATGATCGACTTGGTAATTTCCCCGTTGCGCACCGCAGGGAAATTATACCGTTTATCCCACTTGCCGGCATTACCCTCTCGGTACATGCCCAGTTCACCCGCCTTAAAGGCTTCAAACAGAACATCACCATCACTAAAATATTCATATCTCAACTCATCAAGATTGTGCCGCCCCTTATTAAACCCCAAATCATTGCCCCAATAATCCGGGTTACGCATAAAGCTGATATAACGGTTGGGTTCAAAATCCCCGATCGTATAAGGGCCGGACCCGGTGATAACGGCTAAAGAGCTTTCATCAAATTTCCGCCCTTGCCAGTCCGCTTTTTTCAATATCGGGCGCAGGCCCAGGATCAACGGCAATTCACGATCCACCGTGTTAAAAGTAAATTTCACACTGCGCGGCCCCGTCTGTTCCGCTTTTTTGATTTTCTTCCAGGCCGTAATATAACGCGGATGGCCTTTTGTACCTAAAATCTCAAACGACCATAGCACATCTCCTACGGTAACCGGTGATCCATCCGAAAACCTGGCCTGTTCGCGCAATGTAAATGCAACCCACTCACGATCAGGCCCCACTTCAACGGTTTCGGCCAACAAACCGTACATCGTGAACGGCTCGTCCCAATTACGCCCCAACAGGCTTTCCACCACATGGGCGCGCACCCCCCAAGGCGCGCGGCCTTTGCGAATATACGGGTTCAGGCTGTCAAACCCGCCAGCGTCACCAAAAACCATTCTACCCCCCTTAGGGGCATCCGGGTTGGCATAAGGCAGGTTGCTGAAACCGCGTGGCAATGCAGGTTTTCCATACATTGCAATACCATACAGGGGTTCCCCCAGTGCGATTGTTGCGCAAAAAGAAAACATTGTCGCCAAAATGGAAACAACAGCAAAGGCGGATGTAAAGAGTCGTGTCATGTAAGCAACATTCATTGAATTGAATCCCTTTTCAATGGGGTAACGCAGCTATTTCACTGAATTCGCAAATTTTTTACTTGGAGAACAGTGCCGTAAAATGTATAACTAACTCACTGCTCGATAGGTTTCTTGCCTGTATGAAACCTGCCTCAATACTTGACGCCCTCCTAGTGAGGGCGTTTTTTTTTGACATGTTAACTGTTTTTTTACAAACATATTATTACAGTAATAACAATAGCTTAACACATAAACTTCATGCATTTACTGATCTATATATTATAGAAACAGAATAACCCTAATAAACCGCAAAGAATCGCAAGAACATACCATTAGGCCGATTCCCTTAGAATCAATGCCATTTAAAGCTGTCACGTCTGTGCAATCCTCCTGCAATTTGATTGCCCACCCCCCGTATTTACCCTAAATCAATAAAATCTATATTTCGCAAGGCTAAGCTGATGACCAAAATCGACATAATATCTGATCCTATCTGCCCGTGGTGCTACATCGGCAAAACCCGCCTTGACCGCGCCTTGGAAGCGAGCCCCACACATGATTTTGTTATTGAATGGCACCCCTACCAGCTAAACCCCACAATGCCCGCCACCGGCATGGACAGGCGCGAATATCTGGAAACCAAGTTTGGCGGCCAAGAAGGGGTGCTGAAAGTGTACGGCCAAATTGATAAAACCGCGCGTGAAATGGGGTTGGATCTGAATTTCGCAGGCATCAAACGCACCCCCAATACGATTAACGCCCACCGTCTTATTTTATGGGCTGGTATCGAGGGCTGCCAAAACGCCGTCGTTGACCGCCTGTTCAAAGCTTATTTCATGGAAGGCCGCGATATATCCGAACACTCGGTTCTAGTGCGTATCGCCACGGCTTCCGGTATGGACGGCGAGGCTGTGCGCGTTTTGCTGGAGGGCGACGCCAACAAGGAAGATATCCGCACCCGCGACGCCAAATCACGCGAAAGCGGGGTGCAGGGTGTACCCGCCTTTATCATCGACAATCATTACGTTGTCAGCGGGGCGCAGCCTACTGAAATGTGGGAGCAGGTGATTAGGGATATTACTGAAAAGGCGATGTGATGCAAATGTCCTAGGGCGTACTATTATATTTTCTCACAAAACAGGTCTTCAATCACCCACAAACGATCTTGGCCCCAAACAGCTGTGCCATCATAGCAAAAGCTGGGAACGCCCCAAAGACCCAAACCTGTTAATGCTTGCCTGTTATCCTCGGCTTCAGCGCGCCAACTGTCATCGTTAAGATATGTTTGCGCCTGCCCCCAAGACAGGCCCGCATTTTCAACGATACGCTTTAAACCCGCATTGCTGGCCGCATCTATGCCTTGCGACCAAACTGCTGTGGTAAAGCTACAGGCAAGGGCAGCGTCTTTGCCCTGCCCCCGCGCCCACGGCATCAAAGCATAGCCGCGTTCAACCGCTTTTCCCAAAGGGTCTGCAATGCGCCCGAACGGCAGCCCCATGCGATAGGCTTCATGTGCGGCATCATGCAAAAGGTAAAATCTTTTGGTTTTGGGAACAGGTAAACCACGCATCACCATGGGCAATACATAGCGCAGGTTCAGTTTTATATTATACGCCTGTGTCAAAGCGATTACGCGATTAAGCGCAAGATAAGAATACGGGCTGCGAAAAGACACATAGCAGTCTAGCTGGCCCCCTATATTACCAGTAGATACAGGGGTAACGGGTGGCGCAAAAACCAAGCTCTCTTGCCCTACCCCTAGTTTAAACAGGCGGGTTTGTAGGTAGTGTAGGCGATCCAAACCCCAATACCATTCACCGCCATAATAAAGCATACCGCCCTGATAATGACCCCGTTTTTGTAATAACGCGATTCCTGTCGCTTGCGCTTGTTGCCAAGGAAAATCCACTGCTTGAATCGTGTTACCAGACCATAAGCTGCAGCTTATATCGCGGGCAGTATCCAGTGCATGACTTGAAAACGCTTGTGCCAAAGCAGGTCTGGCACGATCCACATTCTCATCAGAGGGGTACTGGCCTGCATCAAAATCCAATCCGGTTTTTTGTGCCAGAATGCGCGTATCTTTCAAAGCATAAGCGGCAAGCTTTCCGCGCTCTGGTGTAACATTGGCTTGTGGTGCCGCTATAAGATGACACGTTAGGTGTACATCTGTATCGGCCCATAAATCGGCAATTACAGTTAACAACAAATGGCTGTATGGATCAGTAACATCATGAAAAAATATCACCTCATGCGGCTTGGCTTTACTTTGCCGCGCCTTTTCAAATCGGGCAGCACGTTTTGCAAGGCGGTTTTGATCCACGATAAGGGCTATAATCCGTGATGTAACAAGTGATTTGAAAGACATTATTGGCCCCTGTGATAGATGAATTGCATCTGTTTATTTACCCTTCGCCAACACCGCCAGATCACGGGCGATGATATAMGCCCCCTTGATTTTTTTATCATCATTCATCCAGTCACGGCGCACYACAATYTTATTGTCTTTMACCTTGGCAGTGCCGCGTTGATCCTGCAAAAACGCCACCAGTTTTTCAGGGTTGGCAAAYTTRTTATTACGGAACTGCAAAACYACGCCTTTYGGCCCGCCATCCATCTTGGCAATSCCCGCMGCACGGCACATGCCTTTGATGCGCACRATGCGCAGCARCATGTTGACYTCRTCAGGCAGCTTGCCGAAACGGTCGATCAGCTCGGCCGCAAAACCTTCCAGTTCCACCTTCTTGGCCAAGCCAGACAAGCGGCGATASAGGCCAAGGCGCACRTCYAGATCRGTRACRTAATCGGCRGGGATCAGCACAGGCACGCCCAGATTGATCTGCGGTGACCAATGTTCAGCGGCGTCGCTTAGCCCTTCCATTTCACCSGCTTTCATCTTGGCRATRGCYTCTTCCAGCATCTCTTGATACAGCTCAAAACCCACTTCACGCACATGCCCSGACTGYTCRTCACCCAACAGGTTGCCCGCACCGCGAATATCCATATCYTGYGAGGCCAGCATGAAGCCCGCCCCCARACTATCCAATGACCCCAGAACCCGCAGACGTTTTTCAGCCGATCTGGTCARYCKYTGGCGCGGTTTTGTGGTCAGATACGCATAAGCCCGCGTCTTGGAACGGCCCACACGGCCCCGGATTTGGTAAAGCTGCGACAGGCCAAACATATCGGCGCGGTGGATAATCATGGTGTTGGCGGTAGGAATATCCAGACCGCTTTCCACAATCGTTGTGGCCAGCAGCACATCGTATTTGCCATCATAAAACGCATTCATTTTATCATCCAGCTCACCCGCCGGCATTTGCCCGTTGGCCACCACATAAGTCAGTTCGGGCAGCTGGTCTTTCAGGAATTGTTCAATGTCAGGCAGGTCTTTGATGCGCGGCACCACATAGAAACTTTGCCCGCCACGATAATGTTCGCGCAGCAAGGCTTCGCGGATGGTGACACTGTCAAATTCGCTGACATAGGTACGGATTGCCAAGCGATCCACAGGTGGCGTGCCGATGATGCTTAACTCGCGCACGCCCGACAGTGACATCTGCAAAGTGCGCGGGATCGGTGTGGCCGTAAGCGTCAACACATGCACATCCGAGCGCAGTTGCTTCAGCCGTTCCTTATGATTAACCCCGAAGTGCTGTTCTTCATCAATCACCAGCAAGCCCAGATTGCTGAACTTGATATTCTTGGCCAGCAACGCATGAGTGCCTACAATAATTTCAACCGCCCCGTCTGCCATCGCCTGTTTGGTCAGGGCCGCTTCTTTGGCGGTGACAAAACGTGAAAGCTGTTTCACCCGAATACCTGTATTACGAAAGCGTTCGGTGAAAGATTTTGCATGTTGACGGGCCAGTAACGTCGTGGGGGCCACAATCGCCACCTGCGCCCCCGCACTTGCCGCCACATAGGCCGCCCGCAACGCTACTTCGGTTTTGCCAAAGCCCACATCACCACAAATCAAGCGGTCCATCGGGCGGCCAGAGGCCATGTCTTCCAGCACATCTTCAATCGCGTTCATCTGGTCTTCGGTTTCAGTGTATGGAAACCGCGCACAAAAGCTGTCCCAGTGATCAACGGGCGGTTCCATCACCTCGCCTTTGCGCAACATGCGTTCGGCGGCAATGCGGATCAATTTATCCGCTATCTCGCGGATGCGCTCTTTCAGCTTGGCTTTTTTAGCCTGCCATGCACCGCCGCCCAAGCGATCCAGCAGCCCCTCTTCATGGCCGTAGCGGCTGAGCAACTCGATGTTTTCCACCGGAATAAACAAACGATCATTGTTAGCGTATTCCAGCAAGATACAATCATGCGGCGCGCCTGCCGCCGTGACGGTTTCCAGCCCCTTATAGCGCCCAACCCCGTGATCCAGATGCACCACCAAGTCGCCCGGTGTCAGGCTGGTCGCTTCGGTCAGAAAATTCTCGGCCTTGCGTTTGCGCTTGCCGGTTCGGATCAAGCGGTCGCCCAGCACGTCTTGTTCAGAAATAACCGTCAGCCCTTTGGCTTCAAAGCCGTGTTCCAGCGGCCAGACCGCCAGTGATAGCCCGCCCTTATCGGCAGGTATATCGGACCAGTTGCCGATGTTGGTCATACCCGTCGTATCATGGTCTTCCAGCAGCCCCGTCAGCCGTTCGCGGGCGCCTTTGGAAAACGACGCGATCAGCACATGCCCTGCTTCACGCTTGGCACGGATATGATCCGCCAACGCGCCAAACAGGTTTAGGTCTTCTTGTTGGCGCTCAGGCGCGAAATTACGCCCGATACGCCCGCCCGCATCAATCACATTCGGCCCTACCCCTTGGGGAAGTGGCACCAGTTGGCGCAGTTTATGCCCTGCAACTGCCGCCTCAAAGGCCGCATCATCCAGATACAGCAAGGCAGGCGGGCAAGGTTTATAAACACTGTCCATGCGTGATTTACTGGCCAAAGCCTGTTTGCGGGCCTGATACTGATCCGCAATAGAATCCCACCGCGCCAAACGCGCTTGTGTGGTGCGGTCATCCATAAAGATCGCCGCATTTGGGATATAATCAAACAAGGTTTCCAGCCGCGCGTGAAAATACGGTGTCCAGTGTTCCACACCTTGATATTTGCGCCCCGCACTAACGCTTTCATAAAGCGGGTCATCGGTGCCTGCCGCGCCAAACTCATGGCGATAACAGCTGCGGAACCGCTGGATTGAGTCCGCGTCCAGTATCACCTCAGATACCGGTGCCAGCTCAATGCGTGACAGCTTTGCCACTGTGCGCTGGGTTTCCACCTCGAAACGCCGCGCAGTTTCCAGCACATCGCCAAACAGATCAAGGCGCACAGGGCCACTGTCACCGGGGGGAAACACATCTATCAGCCCGCCGCGAATCGCGTAATCACCCGGTTCCATCACTGTGGGGGCTTGGGTAAAGCCCATGCGGGTGAAAAAGCTGCGTAACTCTTTTTCATTGATCTGCTTGCCAACAATGGCGGTGAAACTGGATTGCTTCAGAACCGCGCGCGCAGGCACCCGTTGGGTGACCGCAGCCACGGTTGTGAGCAGTATAAAAGGCTTGGAAAACCCATCTGCCAAGGTGGCCAAGGTTGCCATACGCGTCGCCGAAATATCCGCATTGGGCGATACCCGGTCATAAGGCAGACAATCCCACGCAGGAAACGTAAACACTGGCACGTCGGGTGCAAAAAACCGCAAAGCCGTCTGGGTTTCTGCCAGTCGCGCATCATCGCGTGCGATGTGGATCACAGGGGCATCTGTTTTTACCAGATGCTCGGCCAAAAGACGTGCGTCAAGCCCCTCAGGCGCGCCGCCGATGGTTGTCAGGTTAGGATTGTGGGTGTTTTTTTCCATGTCTGTGCAGCTATATTAGCCCGCCTTTGCCTTCAACCTATTAAAGTTGTTCAAGAAAGGGCCKAATTTCCAGRTACARRGCCCAAAACATAGAGCCGAAGATAAATAATATAGCCAAGCCGATCTTCTKCCAGAAATGCCGGCGATAAATGGYACTTAGCGCATCCCATGTCACCGGCTTCTCTTGTAACCTGTAAGATAACCTGATCTCTARTCCGCCAAGCACAACAATCGGAAACCCGACAAAGAACAAACCTTGCAGCACAGGCACATCGTTCCAAAACCCCATCGTGGCAAATGAGGCCATGACGAAGCATGTCAGCAAAACCAATGCTGTGCCGAATTGATTGAATTCATGCGTCGTTGTGCGAATATTGATATCCATCAAACTCAAGGCATCTTCTTTTGCCTGTTGGTTRCCATTTCTTGCAGCCCGCATCATGTCATTGGGTATRCCGACCGTCCACCGGATGGCACGCCCCCAGATCACAGATACCAGCAACCAGTACCACAGGCTGTTGAACCCGTTTGCGGTCATAATTTCTGCATACATTTCGGTCACCTATATTAGAATTTACGCCCATCCATACGTTGGATTTAATCTGATTCCAACAAAGCACTTATTTTTTTTCTTGAACTTGCCCCGAAATTTAGGCAATTCGACGGCAGGAACCTGTAAGGATACCCAAATGACACAGAATATCGCCCCTTTTCCTGCCAATCGCCCGCGCCGTTTACGCCGCACAGACTGGATGCGCGACTTGGTGCGTGAAAACACCCTGACACCCGCTGATTTTATCTGGCCGATATTTATTATGGAAGGTCAGGATAAATCTGAACCCGTGCTTTCTATGCCGGGCGTGGAACGTCTGACCATTGATCGCGCGATTATAGCCGCAAATTATGCGGCCAATCTGGGCATTCCTGTTGTGGCCCTGTTTCCATACACGCCTGCCAATTTGAAAACATCGGCATGTGAAGAAGCTTATAATCCCGACAATCTGGTCAACAAAGCAACTCGCGCCATTAAAGCCGCCGTGCCTGACATCGGCATCATGCTGGATGTGGCCCTTGATCCCTATAACTCTGACGGTCACGATGGCATTGTGTGCGATGGTCAGGTTTTAAATGACGAAACCTTGCTGATCCTAGAGCGCCAAGCCCTGACCCATGCGGAAGCAGGTGCCGACATTCTGGGGCCGTCCGATATGATGGACGGGCGCATCGGGATTATTCGGCGCGCACTGGAACAAAACGATTTCGCCCATGTGGCGATCATGGCTTATTCTGCCAAATTCGCATCCGCCTATTATGGCCCGTTTCGCGATGCGGTCGGTGCCACAGGTGCTTTGATCGGTGGCAAGCATACTTATCAGATAGATGCGGCCAATTCGGATGAAGCCATGCGGATGATTGCACGCGATCTGGATGAAGGGGCCGATATGGTCATGGTCAAACCGGGTCAACCCTATCTGGACATCTGCCAGCGGGTGACAACCGAATTCAACATCCCCACTTTTGCCTATCAGGTCAGCGGTGAATACGCGATGATAGAAGCGGCAGCGGCCAATGGTTGGGTTGACCGTGACAAGATCATTCTGGAAAGCCTGATGGCCTTTAAACGTGCGGGATGTGCGGGCATTTTGACCTATTACGCCCGTGAAGTGGCCGAAAAACTGGCGCACCCCCTATAATCATACGATTATCAAGCAGAAATGCGCCTATTTCGTATGTAATAGGATGACAACATACTAAATATACCCTAAAATAGCCTTGGGATACGGCAACAGACCGTACGAACAGGCATATTACAGGAGCATTTCCATGACAAACTGGACCCGGCGGGGCTTTATCGTAACAGCAGGCGCGTCTTTGACCACGGCATGTGCCGGCGGCACCGAAAGCCGTAAACGTTTTAAAATCGACGCAAATGTTGAAGCGGCCCTTCGGCAGATGGAAGTTGAATTACCCTTCACCACATCGTTGCTTAACGCTGCCGCTGGCATGTTGGTTATGCCGAAAATCACCAAGGGTGGCTTGATCTTCGGCGGATCATACGGCGAAGGATCCCTATTGGTAGGCAGCACACCTGTTGATTATTATAACATCGTGGCAGGTTCATGGGGCTTACAGATCGGTGTTCAGCAAGTAGCACAAGTGCTGTTCTTCATGGATGAAAACGCTTTACAGAAATTCCGCTCAAAGCCTGGTTGGACATTGGGGGCTGATCTTGAATACACGTTGATAGATAACGCGGATGCCGCAGGCCTTGACAGCAACACTATCCGCGACGGCGTTTACAGTGTTGTCTTTGGCCAAGCCGGTTTGTTGGTTGGGATTTCCCTGGAAGGTTCCAAGTATAACCGGATCGTCAGATAACAGAGATTACATTTTAACAATACCAAAGGCGGTTCAAAACCGCCTTTTTTATTTACCGCATGAATAGGGCCTGTTAGGGCCATAAGGGATAAATCGGAGGTAGGCTTGGCTTTCTTGTTTCGCTGGTTGTTACGCGGCTTTGTTGTGATGTTTGTACTGGCCGGCCTTGCCGGCCTGCTGGTGTATTATTTTGCCGTTAGATCCCTGCCCGATTATAACGCTACATATGATGTAGCCAATATTTCCGCGCCGGTGGAAATTGTGCGCGACAGCAATAATGTACCGCATATTTTCGCAAGCTCTGACCGCGATGTATATTACAGCTTGGGTTTTGCCCATGCCCAAGACCGCTTATGGCAAATGACCATGTTGCGCCGTACAGCCCAAGGGCGGTTGTCTGAAATATTCGGCGAACGCACTGCCAACTTGGATGAATTCATCCGCAGACTGGAACTGTACGGCCTTGCACAAGGATCATATAAATACCAGACCGAAGCCACCAAAGACGCGCTGAATGCTTATGCGCAAGGGGTGAACGCATGGTTGCGTACTGTCAATGAGCAGGCATTGGGGCGCGGCGCACCAGAATTCTTTTTGTTTTCAAACAGCATTTCACCTTGGATACCCGCCGACAGCCTGGCCATCATCCGCCTGATGGCCCTGAAACTGGACAGCAACCTGAAGAATGAGGTTTTGCGCGCACAAGTATCCTTAACAATCGGTGGCGAACTGCTGCAAGATATTATGCCCGATGCACCGGGGACAGGCCTGTTAAGCCTGCCGAACTATGCGCAGCTTTTTCCGAACGCGAAAATGCAAACCCAAATAGCCCAAAACTCATATGACCCCTTAGACCCGCTGCGCCCCGCAGGTATGGGGGGGGCTTCAAATGCATGGGCGGTTTCAGCCAGCCGCGCAGCTGCAAACGCGCCTATTTTAGCCACCGACCCGCATCTTGGCTTAACTGCCCCCTCTATTTGGATGCTGGCACGGCTGGAATTTCAAAATGGCGGTGTCATCGGGGCCACGATCCCCGGTATACCTGCTATTTTAGCCGGGCGATCCAGCGATCTGGCTTGGGGGGTAACAAGTTCGTATATGGATAATCTGGATATCTATATCGAAAAGCTAAATCCTGATAACCCCGATGAATATTTAACCCCTGATGGCTATAAACCATTCAGAACCAAAAGCGTTATTATTACCGTAAAAGACGGCGTCAGCCGCACGATTAAGTTGCGCTATACCCAAAACGGCCCCGTCATTCCAAACAGCTTTCAGGACTTGGGCACAATAACCCCGCAGGGGCACGTCACATCCCTGCGCTGGGCGGCCCTTGAAGTAAATGATCTTTCAATGTCCGGGGCGATAGAGTTGATGCACTCAAAATCAATTCTTCAGGCCCGCAAGGCGGCGCGTAAGTTCACGGCACCCTCGCAAAACCTGATACTGGCAGATAAAAACGGTATCGCTTTGCAAACCATTGGTAAAATGCCAAAACGCAGCCCCTATCACACCAGTAAAGGGCGCATTCCATCACAGGGATGGTTGGTGCAAAACCGCTGGCAGGGCTATTTTGACTTTGCTGACAACCCTTACATCAACAACCCCGAAAGCGGCATTGTAGCCAATACTAACAACAAATTAACCGATGATCCTTTCCCTAATCATGTCAGTTACTTATGGGGTGATACACAACGTATTAACCGCCTGACAAAACTGTTAAACACCCGCGCAGTTCATACCCGCGAAAGCTTTGTCGAAGCGCAAAATGATACGGTATCTTACACTGCACGGTCCCTACTACCCCTGATCGCCCGAGAGCTGTGGTTCACAGGGGCCAAAGCCCCCGCAGGCACGCCTGAGCGCTTGCAACAAACCGCACTGGAACTGCTGGCAAGCTGGAACGGCGAAATGGATCGGAACTTGCCCGAACCGCTGATTTTTGCCGCTTGGCTGCGCAACCTGCAAAGCCGCTTGGCATCCGATGAACTGGGGCCGTTGATCCAAAAATTCCCGCGCCCTAACCCCACATTTATTGAGCGTGTGTTTCGCGATATAGACGGTGCCGCCCAGTGGTGCGATATCCGCCCTTCCAGCCGTATTGAGACCTGCACAGATATCGCCCGCATGTCGCTGAATGATGCGCTTTTAGAGCTTAGTGAACAATACGGGCCACATATTGAAAGTTGGCGTTGGGGGCAGGCCCATATGGCGTATCAAGATCACAAAGTTCTGGGCAAAATCCCTTTGATCAGTTGGTTCACAAACATCCGCCAAGAAACCGGCGGCGGGGATAATACTTTGCAACGCGCAAGCATGTCGGGCACGGGCAAAACACCTTATGCAAACATTCATGCGGCAGGATTTCGCGCAATAGTGGATTTTGCCGATCCTGACAGTTCGGTTTACATCATTTCCACGGGGCAATCAGGCCATCCGTTTTCGCCGCATTATGATGATCTGGCACAGCTTTGGCGGCGTGGCGAATATATTCCCATGTCACTAGACCCAAAACTGGCCCGAGGCGGCGCTGTGGGTGTCACCACCCTACAGCCAGTTACACCCTAAACCTTTTCAAACTGCGCCGCCAGTTTACCTGTCCAGGTCACTGTCACTTCAAACCCGATATCAATCTGCTTTTCGCTATCCACCACATTATGGTCAAACAACCACGCCCGCCGCTTGCCCTCTGAAAAGGCCAGTTTGACGACCTCGGTTATCGTGGTTTCCGTCAAGTTCAGCTCAATCGCTTCCAACAACGCGTCGATACCGGCCCCGGTAACAGCCGAGGTCGCCACGATTTTTTCGTTACGTTCAGCAGCCGTTATCAGCGGATCACGTTGATCCTTGGGTAAAATATCAATCTTATTCCAGACATCGACAATAGATTCCTGCGCGTCTTCCGCAATGCCCAGTTTTTCCAGAATATCCAGTACATCTTTTGCCTGCTCTGCACTTTCAGGATGCGCAATATCGCGCACATGCAGAATTAAATCCGCGTCCAGCACCTCTTCCAAAGTGGCCCTGAAGGCGGCCACCAGTTCGGTTGGCAGGTCAGAGATAAATCCAACCGTATCCGACAGAATTATTTCGCGCCCCGAAGGCAGCGTAACGGCCCGCATGGTTGGGTCAAGGGTGGCAAAAAGCATGTCTTTTGCCATCACCGAAGCACCTGTTATACAATTAAAAATTGTAGATTTTCCCGCATTGGTATAGCCAACCAAAGCCACAATCGGATAGGGTATTTTTTTGCGTGCATCGCGGTGCAAAGTTCGGGTTTTCACAACCTTGGCCAGTCGTTTTTTCAGGCGCACAATCGCGTCATCCAGCGCACGTCTGTCAGACTCTAATTGGCTTTCGCCTGCACCACCGACAAAGCTAAGCCCGCCGCGTTGCCGCTCAAGGTGGGTCCAGCTGCGCACAAGCCGGGTTTTCTGATACGACAGTGCCGCTAGATCAACCTGCAACACCCCTTCACGGGTTGCCGCACGATCGCCGAAAATTTCCAGGATCAGCCCTGTGCGATCCAGAACTTTCAGGCCCCACTCTTCTTCCAGATTACGTTGCTGAATAGGCGTCACAGGCCCGTCAATAATAACCAACCCAATGTCTTCGGCTTCAAATATCGCCGCCAGTTCTTGCAGTTTACCCTTGCCAAACAACAGCCCTGCTTGGGGCTTGCGCAACGGCACGACAAGTTGATGGATGACATCCAGCTCTAGCGCATGGGCCAAAGATACCGCCTCTTCCAGCGAATGCTGGGGGGTGCGGCGGATATCAATGTTGCGGATATTAGGGTGTAGAACGCTAACGCGGGTCTCTGGGGCGCCTATGTTCCGTCTCCATCATATAAAACAACAGGTTGTGCAGGCATAATTGTAGATACCGCGTGTTTATAAACCAGTTGTGATTGACCGTCACGGCGTAGCAGAATGCAGAAATTATCAAACCAAGTGATAACCCCTTGTAATTTCACCCCATTGATCAAAAAGACAGTTACAGAATTTTTCTCTTTGCGGACATTATTCAGGAATGCATCCTGCAAGTTTGCTTTATCGACAGCCATTTTCCCAGCTTTCATTATTGGCCTGCATTTGCGCAGACAGTTTCTTTTTATCCGCGTGATACTAGGGGGCAAATTCAGTTTGGCCAGTGCAAACATGTAAGATTATTAATTTTTTAGTCAAACCTGTGCTTTTACCGCCAGTAATTTGGGTTGAATAAAGCGATAACGGCAACGGTTTCCAGTCTGCCTAGAATCATTGCCACGCAAAGAATCGCCTTGGCAGCGTCTGAAAGCTGCGCATAACTGGCCCCGTTTTCAAGTGCGATATTCACCAAAGGCCCTGTGGTGCTAAGCCCCGCAACAGCAAAGGCGATGGCATCGACAAAGTCGATCCCTGTCAACGTCAGTGCCAGCATGATGACACCCAATGTCAGCACGAACACCATCAGGAAAATCCACGCAACAAAAGCCCCTTCACGCCGAATGGAACGGCCCCTTTGCCCTGCCCCCGCAACCGAGCTTGGAAAGCTTAAGCGTTCCATTTCGCGCAGCCCGTGTTTGTAAAGCGCGTAAATCCGTAACAGTTTGATCCCGCCTGCAGTTGTCGCCACACCGCCCCCCAATGAGGCCAATCCGATAAAGATCAGCCCCGGCGTATTCAACCCGGACCAGTTTTGCGACGCTTCCCAAGACTGGCTGACAAAACCCGTTGTGGTCAGGTATGACAGAACCGTAAATATACTGCCCCAAAGGGACGCGATGACAGACAAGCCATCTGCCTGTTCGTTCAACTCAATAGCCCCTGACCAGTGCCGCACAAACAGCAGCAAAGGTATGATGGATATGCACAGTAATGCCTGCGTGATTTCTTTATCCTGTTTGATAACCCGAAAGCTGTCTTGATCACGGCCAGGCAAAAATGTGTTTCTGGATACGGCAAAAAACAGGAACATGAACATCACCAACTCTGCCACGAAGCCACCTTGCGTCCCTGACAAGCCGCCTACAGGTGAGATGCCACTGGTTGAAAGGATCGCCATCGCGTGGCTAACCGCCACCAATACACGTTCCCCAAGAACAATCAGCATAAGGGTTAAAACAGCTGTAAGCATCAGGTAAATCGGGAATATTTGCGCTGAAAACCGGTTCAGGCGTTCCGAGACTTCGGCCTTATGCATCTGTGAAACAGCCACTTTACGGTGCCGTTGCAAGGCATAAATTTCAAATCCGCCCATGTTCAGCGGCGCAAATACCGCCATTGCCACGACCAGTATCATAAAGCCGCCAAGCCATCCCACCAATGCACGCCACAGATGCAAAGGTTCGGAAAGTGATTTGGGGTCATCAAACAATGTGGCCCCTGTGGTGGTCAGGCTGGACAGCATTTCAAAATAGGCTTGAAAGAACGTGATRCTTTTAACCAAATGCGCCATCGGCATGGCCAGCAGGATGGGTAAWATGGCATAMGCCSCCARCATTGTCAGCAAATGYGTACYWGCWGAYGCMCCTTKAATTYGCTTRCGYGAAGCAATGCCCACAATCGCSGTTACAACCGATAAAAAYGTRCCATTRTAAAAAAATGTACGTGCTGTCAGCCAGTCTTCCAAACGAATTGCGTGTAGCATCGGCAAGTACATTGCAATACAAGACAATCCCATTAAAATGACAAAGAAGGGGAAATCTTCAAGCCATTTCATGATCTTAGAAAAAATCTACTTGGACTTGRAAYARTRTTTCCACTTTGGGAACATCCGCAGACAGACARAAGATCACCACCGTATCMCCGTCTTCGATTTTRGTGTCACCATTGGGGCGAATAACTTCCGTMCCCTTTAGCACAGCCCCCAATAACGCCCCTTCGGGAAATTCAATGTCGCGCACTTTCATACCTGCAATCGGCGCACTATTTAGAACCTGCGCTTCAATCACCTCGGCTTCGGCATCGCCGATGGAATAAACCTCTTTCACCCCGCCATGGCGGATGTGGCGCAAGATTGAAGACACAGTTGTTGCCCGTGGATTGATAAAAACATCAATGCCCAACGGGTCTTTCAACTCGGTCAGTGACGGGTCATTAACCAAAGCTACGGTCATCGGAACGCCTGCCGCTTTAGCGCGCGTACAGCCCAGCAAGTTGGTTTTATCGTCAGAGGTCAGGGCCAGCAATGCATCGGCCTGTTCAATATTGGCCTCATGCAGCATTTCCATATCCAGACCGTCACCATGCAACACAATGGTGCGCACCAAAGCATCCGCTGCACGTTCCGCACATTCACGGTTTTTCTCAATCATTTTGACCCGGATGCGTTCGTTGCGTTGTTCCAACGTCATCGCCACACGCAAACCCACATTACCGCCCCCCAGAATAATCACCCGCTCGCGTTTTTTGACGGTTTTGCCAAAAATTTCCAAGCCACGGGCCAGATCATCTTTGTGGATCAGCACATATATCTGATCATTGGCATAGAGTTGGTCACTGGGACTTGGCGCAAACAACTTACCTTTGCGACGCACCCCTACAACCACGGCACGTAATGTTGAAAACAGTTCAGACAACTGGCGCAAAGGCGTGTTCAGAACCGGGCAATCCTCATCCAGTTCAATCCCGATCAACTGCGCTTGGCCGCCCAGAAAAGGTTCAATATCAAAGGTTGACGGGTATTCTATTTGTTGCAGGGCGGTCTTGGCAACTTCCAATTCAGGTGAAATCACCACATCTATTGGCAAGTGATCACGCTGATAAAGATCAGAATAAATCACATCCAGATAAGATTGCGACCGCAGGCGGGCAATTTTACGCGGAATGGAAAATACCGAATGGGCCACCTGACAGGTGACCATATTCACCTCATCCGAAAACGTCGCCGCAATGATCATATCCGCGTCATTGGCACCGGCGCGCGCCAGAACATCGGGATAAGACGCAAATCCAGTGACACCACCCACATCCAATGTGTCGGTGGCACGTGCTACCAGCTCGGCATTATTATCCACAACAGTTACATCGTTGTCTTCAGATGACAGATGGCGGGCGATTTGCCAGCCAACCTGCCCCGCGCCACATATGATGACCTTCATTCCGGTCTCCTGATTAAGGTGCTCAACACGCGCACAATCGTGAATTTCGCAAATTCACCAGCTTTGGTCAATATCTATCCGTTATCCCGTTGTATCATCAATTTCTGCCACCCGCGCACCTGATTTATTGGTGGTAATCACGTTTAGCGATTTCAGCTTACGGTGCAGTGCAGAGCGTTCCATGCCGACAAAATTGGCAGTTTTCGAAATGTTGCCACCAAATCGGTTGATCTGGGCCATCAGATAATCCCGTTCAAACATCTCACGGGCCTCGCGCAGCGGCAGCATTGCCAGCGATTTATGCGCAGGGCTGTCATTGTTTTCTTCAATCACATTATTGGGCAGCTCTTCGGGGGAAATATCCCCCGTATCAGCCCCAAGGATCAAGACGCGTTCAACAATATTACGCAACTGGCGAATATTTCCGGGCCAGGCCATGGTTTGCAGCATGGCAATGGTTTCATCCGACAGCTTACGCAAGGGCAGACCTTGGGTATTGTGCAACTCGGTTATAAAATGATTGGCGATAAGGGGGATGTCTTCGCGGCGGTCTTCCAAAGTTGGCACTTCTATCGGCACAACATTCAGGCGGTGATACAATTCTTCACGAAAATTTCCCGCAGCAATTTCCGTGCGCAGATCTTTATTGGTGGCTGATATTACACGGATATCCACCCGCACTTTGTCAGAGCCACCCACGCGGGTAAATTGCTGGTCCACAAGGACGCGCAAAATCTTGGATTGTGTGCCATTGGGCATGTCTGCCACCTCATCAAAAAACACGAACCCACCGTGGGCCTGTTCCAGCAAGCCTGGTTCATGCCCGCGTTCCGTTGTTTCACGGCCAAACAGCACCTCTTCCATACGCTCGGGTTCAATGGTGGCGGAATTCACCGAAATAAACGGTGCTTGCGCACGATCAGAATTGGCATGAATATAACGTGCCGCCACTTCTTTACCGGCACCCGATGCCCCGGTCAGCATCACCCGCGCATTGGTTTTGGTGACTTTATCAAGCTGTGATTTCAAGCCTTTGAAAATCGGGCTGTCACCCACCATGGTTGAAGAGGTCACATCGCGCACTTTCAGTGCCGCATTTTCGCGGCGCAGTTTCGAGGTTTCCATTGCCCGCGAAATAACCACCATCAGCTGATCAATATTGAAAGGCTTTTGAATGAAATCATAGGCGCCCTGCTTAATTGCCGCCACTGCAATCTCTATATTGCCGTGACCTGAAATGATCACAATCGGAATGTCAGGGTTATCACGGCGTACGGCTTTTAGAATATCAATGCCGTCCAGCTTGCTTTCTTTCAGCCAGATATCCAGAATAATCAGGTCAGGTGCTTCTGTGTTGATCTCACTGAACGCTTCGTCTGAATCCTTGGCCAGGCGCGTAGTATAGCCTTCATCCACCAAAATATCTGACACCAATTCGCGGATGTCTTTTTCGTCGTCTACTACTAGAATATCGCCCATATTGTTTCCTTTTATCATTATGCCACCTTTGCTTTCAGATGGTCTTTTTCATCATGATTTACTACAGGCAAAGTAATCCTTGCCATCGCCCCCACATGGGCATTTCCTTTGAATTTCGGCGCATCAACCAGTTCCAGCGTGCCACCGTGTTCTTCGATAATTTTCTTCACAATCGGCAACCCTAACCCGGTGCCATTTTCACGATTGGTCACATAAGGTTCAAACAAACGCGAGCGTTGTTCTTTGGGCAGACCGATGCCGTTATCCTGAATGCGGATCACGGTGGCCTGATCTTTGGCATCTACAAGAACGCGAATTTCGGGCGCATAATCCTTCGCCCCATGTTCCAGAACATAGCTGTCTATCGCTTCGCCAGCATTTTTAATCAGATTGGTCAGGGCCTGCGAAATCATCGTGCTATCAATCTCACTTGATAGCTGTTTGCGTGTATTTTTCAATTTTATATCAATGTCTTGTCGTGCATTTTGTTGCAGTAAAACCGCGTCCTTGATCAGGGCTGAAAGGTTTTCAACCCGACGATCAGGTTCAGGCATCCGTGCAAACTTGGAAAACTCGTCAACAATGCGGCGCAAGTCATTTGTTTGGCGGATAATCACGCCGGTGTATTGTTCCAGCATTTCAGCCTGATCCCCCAGAAGGGGTGCAAACTTGCGCGCCATACGTTCGGCAGACAGTTGGATCGGGGTCAGCGGGTTCTTGATCTCATGTGCGATGCGGCGTGCCACATCCCCCCAAGCAGCCATGCGCTGTGCCGACATCAGATCGGTCACATCGTCAAATGTGACAACATAGCCTTCCAGCGTTTCGCCGTCTGTTAGACGTGCGGCAATGCGCACAAGTAAAACCTCGGCGTTACCCGTGCGGGTTAAATTGATCTCATCCTGGCGGGTTAAATTGTTTTTTGCCTGTGATTCTTCAAACAGTTTTGCAAACTCAGGCACGACCATCGACAGGCATTGCCCCATGACTTTATCACTGTCCACTTCCAGTATTTTAGCCGCCGCCGCATTCAACACTTCGATATGCCCTTTGGGGTTCAACCCGATCACCCCGGTGGTGACCCCGGTCAGAATACTATCAAACAAACGGCGGCGTTTTTCGGTACGCGCATTGGCTTCGACCAAATCATCGCGCTGGCGTTTTACCTGTTGGGTCATGCGGTTAAATATGCGGCCTAGCATGGCTATTTCATCATCCCCCGGCTCTTCTTTAACTTGCACCGTCAGGTCACCGGCCCCAACCCGTTGTGCCGCCCCTGCCAATTTACCAACGGGCCGCGCCAGCCGTTCTGCAAACCACAGCCCCAGCCAGATGGCTGACAGAATAACAAAGAAAGCAAAGCCCAGATATATCAGTGCCATGTTGAACAGCAGTTTGCCGCGCTCACTTTCAAGTTGGTTATACAGCTTGGCAGTTTCCTTGGTTTCATCCAGCAATGCCAGAATGTTACCGTCAACCGTGCGTGATACCAAAAGGTAATGATCCAAAAAATTCGGCAGTTTTACCAAGGCACGAAATTCATTGTTTTCCCAATCCTGAATAATCGCAGGCGTGCCATCAATAGTATTGGCAAAATCGGTTTGCAAAGGTGCCTCAAAATCAAACAGATAGCTTTTATCACCGCGCGCAATCAGTGTTGCAGCACTATCAATGACATAGGCCTCTTTCAGCCCCCTTTGGATCAAAGATTGCCCCTTGATCACCGCATCCCGAATTTCGCCAACATCCATAAACGTATTACGGTGTTTTTTATCAATCAGGTAGTTGCTTAAGAATGTCACATCTTTGATCAGGTCATCACGCTGCTCTGCCTCATAGGCTTCAGCGGCGGATAGAGAAGTGCCAACCGCATTACGCACCCGATCAGAAAACCAGCCCTCAAGCCCCACATTCAAGGTAACTGTCGCAAACACCGCCACCAGAACCGTGGGAATAAACGCCACCAGCGCAAACACAGCACTTAGGCGCATGTGCAGTTTGGAACCTGCGGATTTTGCCCGTCTGGCCGCGATCATCTGCATGATACGCTGGGCTACCAAGGCTGCAATTAATAAAACGTAAACAAAATCAGCCAGCAAAATACCGCGTAACAGGCTGGGTGCTATTTGGTTGCCAAAGCTGTTCAGAATAAAAACGGTAATCAGCAACAATACCGGCCCAAGGCCCACAAGCGAAAGCGTCAAAGCGGTTTGAACCCGTCTTTGTTTTCGCCAGCGGTTAAACCGGTTTAGGATAAATGTCAGGTGAAACTGTCTCATTCTGCCCGAGTCGTTCCGTTACTACTGTGGCAGTTTTACATCATTTTCTTGGTGCGTGTCACCTTAATATCAAGCTTTTGTATCTTTTTTCGCAAAGTATTTCGATTTATGCCCAATAATTCCGCTGTTTTGATCTGATTTCCCCGTGTTGCGGATAAAGTCAGGGCAATAAGCGGCAATTCGACCTCTCGTATAATACGATTATACAGGCCGGGCGGCGGCAGATCAGTGCCGTGCAGATCAAAATATCTCTTAAGATGTATTTCAATCGCCGAAGATAACTTATCCCCCGCTAAAGGTGCTGTTTCAGGCGTGGATTTGGGCATTTGCAACAACATCTCTTCCACAAAATGCGCCGAGATCTCATCATCAGGGCAAAGCACCATGATACGCTGTATGAAATTCTGCAATTCGCGCACGTTGCCGGGCCAAAGGGCCACACGCATATGATCCAAAGCTTTGCTTGCAATGGTTTTCATCGCCTGCCCTTCGGCGGCAGATTTTTGCATGAAATATATCGCCAGCTCTGAAATATCATCAACATGATCACGCAATGCAGGCAAAGAAATCGGCATCACACTTAACCGGTAAAACAGATCTTCACGAAACATACCCTCATTGATCAACGCGGTCAGCGGCACTTGTGTAGACGAAATAAACCGCAGGTTTTTTTGCAAAACTTCAGGCATTTGCATCAAATCCTGCAACCGAAGTTGGGTTTCAATAGACATCTGTGCAATCTCGTCCAAATAAACCGTCGCCCCTTTGGGCGTCTGGTTTTCATCATATAACACCTGTTCCACCCACTCGGGCGTGGCCGAGGCCGACAGGATTGTCACCATCGGTGCCGCTGCGCGATTACCAAGCTCGTGCAGGGTTTTTGCCAACAGGTTTTTACCCGTCCCGCTTTGCCCCGTGATCATCACATTCAGGTCGGTGTTCAACACACGCGCCACAACGCGGTAGACATCTTGCATCGCTTGCGAGCTGCCTACCAAGGGCAAGGATTGCCCGTCAGCCTTAGCGGAAGGGGCTTGCGCCGTTGTCATGTTAGTCGGGCTTAACGCGCGGCTGACTTTCGATAGAAGTTCTTTTAAATCAAAGGGTTTCGGCAGGTAATCATAGGCGCCGTGTTCAGACGCTTTGATCGCCGTCATTACGGTATTTTGCGCTGAAATAATAATCACCGGCAGGTTGGGGCGTTTCTTGTGGATTTGCGGCAGCAAATCCAGCCCGTTGCCATCGGGCATCATCACGTCGGATATCACAACATCGCCCTCACCTTCTTCCACCCACCGCCACAGCGTGGCAATGTTTCCGGTTGCACGCACCTTGCACCCCGCGCGTGTCAACGCTTGGGTTAAAACCGTGCGGATCGTGCGATCATCATCGGCGACAATTACAGTGCCATCCATCTAAATACTTCCCTTTTTCTTTTGCCACACTGGCAAGCGCACAGAAAACACCGTGCGCCCTTCCCGGCTGGTGCATTCCACCAACCCGCCGTGGGCGGCAATAATTTTAGAAACCAGTGACAGGCCCAGCCCGGTGCCGTTTGATTTTGAACTTACAAACGGGTCAAACACCTCTGAAATCAGATTGTCAGGTATACCGCAGCCATTATCAATGATCTCAATATGCAGCGGCAGGTTTTGGGTTTTATGGCCTTGCATCGCCAGTTTCACACCTGAATTATATGAGCTGCGAATCGTGATCTCACCACGCTTGCCTGATACTGCCTCAGCAGAGTTTTTAAGAATGTTTTGAAAGACTTGCAGCAGCTGATCGGCATCCCCCGCCACATCCGGCAAGGATGGATCATAATCCAGACGAAATAAAACCCCCGCCGCATGGCCGGCTTCGGCAGCCACTCTTGCGCGGTCTAGAACATCGTGGATATTCACCGGTTTGGGCGTCATCGGGCGCAAATCGCCAAAATGTTCAACCCGGTCCACCAACTGCCCGATACGCCGGGTTTCCTGCCCGATCATATCGGCCAGTTCAATGTCATCATCACTGGCATTCATTGCCAGTAATTGCGCCGCCCCCGAAATTCCCGCCAAAGGATTGCGGATTTCATGGGCCAGCATCGCGGCCATTGCGGTAACCGAACGTGCAGCTGCCAAGTTGGTTAAAGACTGGCTCATCTTTTGCGCCGCCCCATTGGGTTGCACAACCAACAACAGATCGGTTTGGGTCGCATCCAGAAAGCTGACATAAATATTGCACGATGCCGCGCGTTTATCGGCAATGGCCACGTCCACATTATATTGCGTCACAGAGCCTTTATCTTTAATCGCTTGTTTCAGCGTACCCACAACAATCGAATCCTCATGAAATAAATGCGACAAGGCTTTGTTTTTCATTTGTTTTTGTGAAGTCGATACCAACTGTTCTGCGGCTGCATTCGCATGTTCAATCCGGTGATCCGAACTTACGACAAAGGCAGGAAACGGCAATGCATCCCAGATATTTTCAAAGGTCTTATCGCTCATGCGGCGACCTCTTGATCATCCGGAAGGCGGCCAATCAGGGACAGAACCACATCGGTATCTTTTTCAGTTTGAATGGCGCGACGCAGATTTTTTGAGGTGCCCAGATCATCCATATACCAGCCCAGATGCTTACGCGAAACACGGCTGCCAAGAACGACACCATAAAAGCTTAACATTGACTCATAATGCTTTGATATTAAATCAATAAGATCATTTCCAACTGGAATATCAGGCGCATCTTCCCCGAATATATCATGGGCGATTTGCGCCAAAGCCCAAGGCCGCCCCTGCGCACCCCGCCCGACCATCACACCGTCGGCACCTGATTGCACCAAAGCCTGTTTGGCACTATCCGTGTCCACAATATCACCGTTGGCGATCACCGGAATATCAACCGCATCTTTTACTGCCGCAATCGCGGCCCAATCCGCCTGCCCTTTGTAAAACTGACACCGCGTGCGGCCATGAATAGTGACCATCTGCACACCTGCATCTTGCGCCCTACGCGCAATATCGGGGGCATTCAGCAATGCGTCATCCCAGCCAAGGCGGGTTTTCAGGGTGACGGGCACATCAACCGCTGCTACCACCGCTTCAATCAGGGAAAGCGCAAAATCTGGGGTTTTCATCAAGGCTGACCCGGATTGCCCGTGGGTGACCGTCTTTGACGGGCAGCCCATGTTTATGTCAATGATCTTGGCACCGTTACCCGCGCACATTTTGGCACATTCCGCCATCCAATAGGCATCGCGACCGGCAATTTGCACCGCCGTGTTTTGTGAACCGAAGCCCAGTTCGGCACGCGCCCGTGTTGAGGGCCGCGCCTGCACCATTTCTTGGGATGCGACCATTTCAGACACCACTAAACCCGCCCCGAACCCAGATACGAGGTTACGAAACGGTAAATCTGTGATACCAGCTAAAGGAGCCAGAAAAACAGCAGGCGTAAGTGCCTTATTTTCAATCAGAATGGACGACATGCCTAATCCTTGTGCAAACACCTTCATAACCTTGTTCTTTCAACACTGCAACAAGGGATAAGCAGCCATGAAACGCACAGGTCTGATCCTTGCCGCAGGGCGCGGCACCCGTGCAGGCGGCGGCCTGCCCAAGCAATACCGCATGCTTGCAGGTGAACCGATCCTGCGCCACAGCATCCGCGCCATTCTGGCAAGCACACGCATAGATACCGTGCGGGTTGTCATTCACCCTGATGATATAGATCATTATAATCAATGTATTAGCGGTATTACAGATACACGTCTACAACCGCCTGTTTACGGCGCAGATACCCGAAGCGCATCAGCCCTGAACGGTTTACGTGCCTGCACCGGTGACTTGGTATTCATCCACGACGGGGCCCGCCCGCTATTGCCGCTGAACGCACTGGAACGGGTGATAGATGCCTTGGAAACCAACCGCGCCGCCTTTCTTGCCCTGCCCGTCACCGACGCGCTTTGGCAGGTTGATGGCAAAAATGCCACCACAGCACAGCCACGTGACACGCTTTGGCGCGGGCAAACTCCGCAGGCGTTTCATCTAAACGATATTCTGGCCGCACATGTTGCCGCCGACCATGCGGCAGACGATGATGTTGCCTTGGCCCGCCTTACAGGCCTTGACGTTGTGGCGGTTCTGGGGTCAGAACTGAACATGAAAGTAACACAGCCAGAGGATTTTGCTTTGGCTGAACGGTTGTTGGGAAGTACGATGGATATACGGGTCGGCAACGGGTTTGATGTGCATAAGCTTGGCGCAGGCGATCATGTGGTCTTGTGCGGCATAAAAATCCCGTTTGATCGCGGATTGATCGGCCATTCGGATGCGGATGTCGGCATGCACGCGATAACAGACGCGATTTTCGGCGCGATTAGCGCAGGCGATATCGGCCAATGGTTTCCCCCGTCTGACATCCAATGGAAAGGGGCCGCATCGGATATCTTCTTGAAGAAAGCCGTAGAAGTGGCTGTTTCAAAAGGATTTAACATATCTAATATTGACTGTACTTTAATCTGCGAACAACCCAAAATCGGGCCGCATGCATTAGCAATGCGTCAAGCTTTGGCCGCTATAACAGGTGTTGCACTTGACCGCATCAGCGTTAAAGCCACCACATCCGAAAAACTAGGCTTCACGGGACGCGGTGAAGGTATCGCCGCCCAAGCCACAGCAACATTGGTGAAAACATGAGCAAAATAATCGCAACATTCTTCTACACAGGGCTATTGCCCAAAGCGCCCGGCACATGGGGGTCATTGGCGGCCCTGCCGTTCGCCATTCTTTTACATAACTGGGGCGGTTTCAACGCACTTCTGGCCGCCACAGTAGTGGTTTTCTTCGTCGGCTGGTGGGCCACAATCCAGCAAACCAAAGGCAAGGAAAACCACGACCCCGGCGAGATTGTGATTGATGAGGTTGCAGGCCAATGGATCACGCTACTGCCTGCCTCATACATGTTCACCCGCCACGACCTGCCGCTGATTTGGCCTGCCCTGGTTGCGGGCTTCATCTTCTTTCGCCTGTTCGACATCTTCAAGCCTTGGCCGATCAGCTGGGCTGATAAAAAAGAAACCGCATTCGGGGTGATGTTTGACGATGTTCTGGCGGGCATTTTCGCCGCGATTGCGGTTGTGGTTTCTGCAGGCATATATCACGGGTTGACGGTGTAATGACAGATCTGGCACGCCGTGTATTGCAAGCATGCCGTGCCAAAGGCTGGATCTTAGCCACTGCCGAAAGCTGCACGGGTGGCATGGTGGCCGCCGCTTTAACGCAAATTGCAGGATCATCCGACGTGGTAGATCGCGGCTTTGTCACCTATTCAAACAATGCCAAAATGCAAATGCTGGGCGTGTTGTCTGCAACACTGGATGTTTATGGTGCAGTTTCAAATCAGGTGGCCTACGAGATGGCCACAGGGGCGCTAAACGCTGCAAATGTTGATATCGCGGTTGCAATCACAGGCATTGCAGGCCCCGGCCCATCCGCGCACAAACCAGAAGGCCGCGTGTGTTTTGCCCTGGCGCAAAAGGGGCGCGATACGCATTGTGAAACCGTTGAATTCGGGGCCATCGGGCGTGAAAATGTGCGCCTAAAAGCAACCGAATTTGCACTTGGCCTATTACTGAAAGCCGCACAGTAAATATCAAAGACTGTTACGGGTATCATCACCAAAGATGAATTGACAGTTTTGCAAGGTCACGCCACAACACACATATGTTTGATTATAATATACTTCACTGGACAACGTTCCTGACCGCTGCCGTTCTTTTGAACCTGTCCCCGGGGCCTGACATTGCCTTTATCCTCGGGCAAACCATGCGCGGTGGTAAGCGATCGGGTTTTGCCGCGATGTTCGGGGTCTGGACTGGCGCGTTTGGCCATGTCTTGATGGCTGCCGCCGGCCTGTCGGTTATTCTGGCCACATCGGCGGTGGCATTTTCTATCGTCAAATGGGCAGGTGCCGCCTATCTGATCTGGCTGGGCATTGCGGCTTTGCGTTCGGGGGGGGCTCGTTTATTTCTGAGACCGTTAAAAGCAGCGCAAGTTTCTTTTCGATCTACAAACAAGGCATATTCATCGGCACGCTGAACCCCAAAGTGGCGATCTTTTTTCTGGCGTTCCTGCCGCAATTTGTTGTGGCAGACGCAGGCCCCGTCTGGGCGCAACTGTTTTTGCACGGGGTGCTGATTATCGTTGTGGCGGCCTTTATCGAACCGCCTTTGGTTCTGGCAGGCGGCAAACTTACTGCCACGCTGCGCAACAACAAACGCATCGGGTTGTGGATGGATCGTATTTTGGGCAGCATATTCATTGCCCTAGGCATTCGTCTGGCTTTAGAAAAACAATAGACACGCCTTTTGCCCCGTTGCCTATTCCGGCTGGCGGGGTTTCGTATATATCAGGGTTTATCTGTTATGAAAAAGGCGGGCCCGCCATATGCGGTATCGTGCCGAACATGAGTGTTTAGCCTCATGCACCAATTCTTAACTGTTAAGCCGTATGGTGGTTTTCGCATTTGATGCTGTTACACATCCTTTGAAAACCCGTGACCGCTTTTTGACGTCACGGGTTTTTTACACGGGCTTTGTTATGAATTTGTTAGTAGGGCGAACGCGGCTTACTTGCCCAACGCAACTTTTGCCTGTTTGACCAAGGTTTCAAACACTTCGCGCGTCGTGCCGGCTTTCACCAACCCAGCCCCTTGGCCTGCCCACAAAGACACAGTATCAGGCAGCCCCGCTTTGGCTGAAGCCGCCCGCAAAGGCGCCGTGACCGTATTCATCAACGGAAAGTCGGGCCAGTCTTTTACATCCGCCATGTCGCGGGCATAATCGTTGACGATTGTACGCGCATCCCTGCCCGAAAACGCTTGGCTGAATTGCGTGTCATCGCCTGTGGCCGCTGCCAGCGTTTGTTTGTGAATATCACTGACCGCACTTTCGGGGGTTGCCAAAAATGCCGTACCGATTTGCACGCCTGCCGCCCCCAGTGCAAAGGCCGCCGCAATGCCGCGCCCGTCGGCAATGCCGCCTGCGGCAATCACCGGGCAATCAACTGCGTCAACCACACGCGGCACAAGGGCCATGGTGCCGGCCACCTCACCCGTGCGCGGCAAAAACCAGCCGTTATGGCCACCCGCTTCAGCCCCTTGGGCAATGATGGCATCGGCCCCGTGATTTTCCAACCAACGGGCTTCCGCCGCAGTTGTGGCTGACGACAGGATGATAATGCCTGCGTCTTTCAGCTTTTGCACCAAATCCGCGTCAGGCAGACCAAAGTGAAAGCTGGCAACTTTGGGAGAGGCTTCCAACACCGCCTCACAAATCTGCGCGTTAAATGGAAAGTTGCTTTCGGTGACATCAGGCATGTCGCCTGCATCCAGCTTATCAAACCAAGGTTGCAAACGTGTCCGGGCCGCACGGGCGCGGGTATCATCTGCAACAGGCACTTTATGGCAAAAGAAATTCAGGTTCAGCGCGCAGTTAGACAATTCGCGTGTTTTGGCCGCCACAGCCAGCACACCATCCGCATCCATCATCGCACAGCCCAAAGACCCCATACCGCCTGCATTGCCCACAACAGCGGCCATTTCAGCGGTGCTGGCGCCTGCCATCGGGGCCTGAATGATCGGGTGTTCTATGTCCAGCAATTGGCAAAGTCTGGTATCGGGCCAAATTGTCATTTTTCTATTCCTATTTATATAGGGATTTAGCGCGGGTTTCAAAAGCACCGACGATTTTCTTCATGGCTTCGCCGAAAACCACGCCGATGATGGTTTGCAGGATTTTTGATTTAAACTCAAAGTCCACAAAGAAATCCACTTCACAGCCACCTTCACAATCCACGAACTTCCAGTGATTGTTCAGGTATTTGAAAGGCCCGTCCAGATACTCCACATCAATTTTATGTGTGTCGGGCATCAATGTTACGCGTGATCCAAAACGTTCACGAAACACTTTGAACGAGATCACCATATCGGCCTCAATAACCATATTATCCGCTTTCAACGTGCGTTTGTTGACCCGCACAGCGGAACACCACGGCAGGAATTCGGGGTATGCATCCACATCCGCAATCAGGTCGTACATTTGTTGCGCCGTATGGGGCATCACTCGTTTTTCTGCGTGGGTTGGCATGGGGTGCATTCTTGAAAACTGTTACCGTAACCTTCTAGCGAGCATCCATATGTTTCACAAGCTCTTGACCCAACAAACCCGCTTTTCAGCACGCACTCTATGGGTTAAGTTCCTTCTAATATAACCACCCAATGTGAACCGCATTGGGTAGGTGCCACGATTAAGGAGCTTAACCATGCCGCAAGAAGACAATTACGTTATAGACCAAATGATTTCCGCCAAATCCATTGCCGCGCGGGTTGAAAGCCTGGCATTTGAAATATCGGATTATTTCAAAGGGACGGATAAACTGGTTGTAGTCGGCCTGTTACGCGGTTCATTCGTGTTTATTGCCGATCTGGTACGTGAACTTGATTTACCTGTTGAGGTCGATTTTCTGGAAACCTCTAGCTATGGCGATGGCATGGAAAGTTCACGCGAAGTGCGCATCTTGAAAGACATACGCGGTGAGATTGCCGGGCGCGATATTCTGGTGGTTGAAGATATTGTCGATACCGGACACACCCTGAACCATGTGGTCAAACTGCTGCAATCACGCAACCCTGCCCGCCTAGAGGTATGCGCACTTTTGAATAAAGCCGCGCGGCGTGAAGTGGATATCACAGCCAGGTGGGTTGGTTTTGAAATTCCCGATGAATTTGTGGTGGGCTACGGCATTGATTACGCCCAACGCAACCGCAATCTGGATCATATCGGCAAAGTGCGCTTCATAAAATGAACATGCGCTGGCTTTTGCGGATGAAACGCTGGGCAGATCGCCCGCCATCCCGGGGCCGGGTAAAATTTGTATTCTATATCATTCTGGCTTGTGCCATGCTTTATGCCTATGAATACTTCTATGGCTGGCCGGAATTCTTAACAGTAGAAAAAATCGGGCGCGGCCGCACAATGCCACGGTTTTAAGGGAATGCTATGTCTGCCCCCAAAGTCTTGATTGTAGGTGCCGGCCCCACCGGACTAACCGCCGCCCTAGAGCTGGCGCGGCGCGGTATCATGCCTGTGGTGATCGAAAAACGAAAAACCGGCTCGAACCTGTCGCGCGCTGTGGGGATATTGCCGCGTTCAATGAATTTATTGACACCTTCGGGTGTAGCCAAAACCATCCGCAGTGAAGCCATTCCAATACAGCGGGCCCTGTTTCATAAACGTGGCAGGCCCATAGCGAGTATCAAGTTAAATACATTTAAAGGCCCAAACAAACGCCTGTTCGGATTGCCTCAGGATCGTACTGAAACCCATTTATATGATGCGTTTTGCGCCCTTGGGGGCAAGGTTAATTATGGCGCCGAATTACTGTCATTATCACAAAATGACACGGGTATATCCGTCAGTATTCTGGGCAAAGCCTTTCGTTTTGACACGGTCATAGGGGCCGACGGTGTGAACTCTACTGTGCGCGATGCCTTGCACATCCCTTTTATCGGCTATGAATTACCCGAACTTTGGTCGATCGCAGATGTCGAGGTTAAAAGCTGGAAAGCCCCCCGGGCCTTTCAGGGTTTTTTACTGGATGATGGCGGTGTTGTGGTGGTGGTACCCTTGGCCAAGAATCGCTTCAGGGTGATTGCAAATCGCCCCCATGCCCTGCCTGCCCTGCCGGTTCCGATGAACATCCGCCATATTAACCGTATCGGGAATTTTAAAGTTTCGGTACGACAAGCCGAAAACTACCAGGTGGGCCGCGTATTTCTGGCAGGTGACGCCGCACATTGCCATTCACCCATAGGCGGGCGCGGGATGAACCTTGGCATTGCCGATGCGGTGGATTTGGCCGAACGTATCGTAACGGATACCACTGACGGTTATCACGATGCACGCCACCCTGTTGGCAAAAAGACCATCAAACAATCCGAACGCGCACGTCATGTGATCACATCCACCCATCCCGCATTACGCTTGCTCCTGCGTACATTATTGCGCACCGCCCACCGCTCACCCCTGTTGCAACGCCGCTTCGCCAAAGTAGTACTTGATCTATAGGCTTGACTTAAATCCCAAAACCCTATTGAAGCCAGCATTCGGGATAACGGCACCCTTGCCAATCCCTTAACGCGCACCTGTAATAGACGGCTGCGCCCTTTTGAAAGAGCAATATGCTGACAGGAACTGTGCTTTGGTATGACGCCAAAAAGGGTATGGGATTCATTAAACCCGATACCGATGAGAACGATGTATTCGTACATATGAAGGCTTTAAAAGCCTCTGGGATGAAAGACTTAGCAGAAGGTCTTCGTGTATCTTTTGATATACAGACCGATACGGAAACCGGTCGTAAAGCCGGTGCTAACTTTGCCGTTCTAGAGGGTGAGGCCCCGCGCCCGCGCCCCAAAAAACGCACCCCAAAAGAAAAAGCGGCTGAGGCCAAGATCAAAGAAGAAACGCCAAAAAGCGACGCGTCCGCCTTTGATGCATTGGGCCTTGACCCGATGCTGGTCAAAGCTTTGTCGTTTCTGGGTTATACCACGCCCACGCCGATTCAGGCGCAAGCTATTCCTGCGGTTCTGAAGGGCCGTGATATTGTGGGCCTTGCCCAAACCGGCACTGGTAAAACCGCCGCGTTTTCGCTGCCGATCCTGCACCGTTTGTTGCACGACCCGATTGATAGAATGGGTCGTTCCACACGGGTGTTGATCCTGACACCAACGCGTGAACTGGCGATCCAGATCCATAAAAACCTGCAAGATATGGGTAGGAAACTACCGCTTGATTTCGCGGTTGCCATTGGTGGCGCCCCTATTCGCAGGCAAATGCAGGCCTTATCGCGCGGCGTGGATATTCTGGTCGCCACCCCTGGCCGCCTGGAAGACTTGGTTGATCAACGCGCCCTGCGTCTTGATCTGACAGATTACATTGTTTTGGATGAAGCGGATCAGATGATGGACATCGGCTTTATGCCCTCTATCAAACGCATTTTGCCTAAACTGGCCAAAGATCGCCAAACACTGCTGTTTTCCGCCACCATGCCGAAAATGATCCGTGAACTGGCCAAAGATCACCTGAATGACCCGGTAAATGTGGCCGTCGCGCCCGAAAATACCACGGCCGAAAAGGTCACGCAAAAGCTGATGCATCTGGTCAAGATGAACAAAGGTCTGGCACTGGAACGCATCGTTAAGCAAAATCTAGGCAAACGCGTTTTGGTATTTTCGCGCACCAAACACGGTGCCGATAAGCTGGTTAAGTGGTTGGCAACACAAGATGTTAAGGCCGACGCCATCCACGGCAACAAATCCCAAGGCCAACGCCAACGGGCGTTAGAGGATTTTCGCAAGAATAAAACTGCCGTTTTGATCGCCACTGATATTGCCGCACGTGGCATTGATATTCCTGGCATTGAGATCGTGATTAACTATGATCTGCCTAATGTGCCTGAATCTTATGTTCACCGTATTGGCCGCACCGCGCGTGCCGGTGCTTCGGGGCACGCTATTTCATTTTGCGCCCCTGATGAGCAAAAACAGTTGCGTGATATTGAACGGTTGATCAAAAAACCGATCCCCGTGGCCCATCTTGAGGGCCTGACCGCAGCGATTATCCCGATGGCAGAAAAGCCAGAAGGCCGCAAAGGCCGTGCGCGGCCAAATCCAAACAGAAAGTTTGGCGGCGGTGGCAAAGGTAAAGGCAAACCTAAAGGGCGCAGGCCTAAACGCTAAATCTAGACATCCCCGACGAAGCGTATTTTGCCTATCGGCTTAACGCTTTGTCGCGGGCGGCACGAAGACGCGCAAAATCATCGCCTGCGTGATAACTTGAACGGGTCAGCGGCGTGGCTGACACCATCAAAAAGCCTTTGCCATAAGCGGCTTTTTCATAAGCTTTAAATTCTTCCGGTGTCACAAACCGATCCAAAGCGTGGTGCTTGGGCGTTGGTTGCAAATATTGCCCGATGGTTAAAAAATCCAGATCGGCGGCGCGCATATCTTCCATCACCTGCATCACCGATTGGCGATTTTCGCCTAAACCCACCATGATGCCGGATTTGGTGAACATGGATGGATCCAGCTCTTTAACCCGTTGCAACAAGCGCAAGGAATGGAAGTAACGCGCACCAGGGCGTACTTCTGGGTATAGGCCCGGCACAGTTTCCAGATTGTGATTGAACACGTCGGGACGCGCTTCAACAACGGCTTCCAAGGCACTGTTATCACATCGAATAAAATCGGGTGTCAGAACTTCAATCGTCGTTTCTGGCGATTGCTTGCGCACCGCACGAATGGTTTGGGCAAAATGTTCCGCCCCGCCATCCTTGATATCGTCACGGTCAACAGAGGTGATCACCACGTGTTTCAGCCCCAGCTTTTTCACCGCTGCCGCCACACGGCCCGGCTCAAACACATCCAGATCCTCTGTTGGTTTACCTGTGGCAATGTTACAAAACGTACAGGCCCGCGTACAAATCCCGCCCATGATCATCATCGTGGCGTGGCCTTGGTTCCAGCATTCACCCACATTCGGGCAACCTGCCTCTTCACACACGGTCACCAGATTATTGTCGCGCATGATCTTGCGGGTTTCATTATAACCCTTACCGATAGGGGCCTTAACCCTGATCCATTTAGGCTTTTTCGGTTGGGCATTATCAGGCTTATGGGCCTTTTCAGGGTGACGTTCAGAAGGGATATTAAGATCGCGCATGGGGCGGCACCTTTGTTGCTTGCCCCATGATATATCGCGTAAAACATAATGTCCCGCGTTAATTGCGAAATAATGTCGCAAGATGATGTAATAGCGCAGTTCTTTATTGCAACTGGAAGTGAAAAGCATAGATCAGAACCTAACAAAACTCCCCACTTACAAGGACAATACAGATGAAAAACGGCACCCCCCTTCCCGACGTAACATTCCACACCCGTGTGCGTGACGAAAGCATTGGCGGCGACAATCCGTTTCGTTGGGAAAATAAAACCACTGCGGATTATTTTGCAAACAAACGCGTCGTTTTGTTTTCATTGCCGGGGGCCTTTACCCCCACATGTTCCACCTATCAACTGCCCGGTTTTGAAAATAATTTCGAAGCTTTCAAAGACAAAGGCATTGATGCGATTTACTGCATGTCGGTGAACGACAGCTTTGTGATGAACAAGTGGGCCCAAGGGCAGAATTTGAAAAATGTGAACGTCATTCCCGACGGTTCAGGCGAGTTTGCCCGTAAAGTTGGCATGTTGGTAGACAAAGACAATTTGGGCTTTGGTATGCGGTCTTGGCGTTATGCAGCCATTATCAACAACGGTGTGGTTGAAGCTTGGTTTGAAGAGCCGGGCAAAGCCGATAACCATGCGGACGACCCTTATGGTGAAAGCTCACCCGAGAATGTTTTGAAGCATTTGGACGGTGCAAAAGTCGCCTAAATCGTTTCAAAGACAATATTTTAGGGCCGCTCTAAACACAGGGTGGCCCTTTTTGGTTAATCACAGTAAATTACGATACAACTGACAAGGCATACCCAATGAGCGAATTTGAAACCCTAGCCGAACACAAAGGCCGCGAACACCATATCAGCAAGATGGGCGAGTTCCTGAAGCAGATCATTTACGGCGGCAATGACGGTATTGTCACCACATTTGCGGTTGTGGCAGGCTTTGCCGGTGCGGGTGCCGAAGGGGTGGCGCAAGTCGGTGGTATTGCCGTTTTGCTGTTTGGATTTGCCAACCTGTTTGCCGATGCCACGGCCATGGGCTTAGGCGAGTTTCTGTCAGCGCGGTCTGAAAAAGACCTGTATCATTCGGTGCGCGATAAAGAAATTTACGAAATTAAAAACAACCCTGAAATGGAACGCCGTGAGACCATCGAGATATTGTCTGACAAGGGCATGACGCTAAAAGATGCCAACGGCATGGCCGATATTCTGGAACGTTATCCCGACTATTACGGCGACTTCATGATGGCCTATGAGATCGGTATGGCTGATCCCGCAGATGAAAACCCTGCGATGAACGGGCTGGCCACATTCAGTTCTTTCATCGTTTTCGGTGTGATCCCGCTGATCCCGTATTTCGTATTGGAACCCGTTGCATCCACCTTCAACCTGTCAGTATTTGCCACGTTCGGCGCACTTTGCATCCTTGGCTTGCTGCGCTACATGGTGATCCGCGACAACATCCTGCGCTGTGTCGGTGAAACCGTTTTGGTGGGCGGAGTTTGTGCTTCAGTGGCTTATATCGTCGGTTTAGCTTTCGCTTAAAGCGTTTCGACTTAAAGTCGAAACGTCTACCTACATATGAATAACCTTGCCATAAGCATCCAACACGCTTTCGTGCATCATTTCTGACAAAGTCGGATGCGGGAAAACCGTGTTCATCAGGTCTTCTTCGGTGGTTTCCAACTGGCGGCCAATAACGTAGCCTTGGATCATTTCGGTGACCTCGGCCCCTATCATATGGGCGCCCAACAGTTCACCTGTTTTAGCGTCGAATATGGTTTTGACCATGCCTTCGGCCTCACCCAGTGCAATAGCTTTGCCGTTGCCCATGAAAGGGAAACGCCCGACTTTGATGGTATATCCCTTTTCCTTGGCGGCAGCTTCAGTGTAGCCCACGGATGCTATTTGCGGGTGGCAATAGGTACAGCCGGCAATGCTTTCAGGCTTCACTGGATGTGGTTTTTGCCCTGCGATCAATTCAGCCACCATCACCCCTTCGTGGGATGCTTTATGGGCCAACCAAGGCGGTGCTGCCAGATCGCCGATGGCAAATATGCCGTCCACGTTGGTGCGGCAGTACGCGTCTGTCACCACATGGCTGCGGTCTTCTTTGATGCCCAGTTTTTCAAGCCCCAACCCTTCGACATTGCCAACAATGCCGACGGCGGAAATCACGGTATCAAACGCGACCTTTTCGACCTTACCTTTACTTTCGATATGGGCGATAACGCTGTCTTTGCCACGATCCAGCTTCTTGACCATGGCTTTTTCCATGATCGTCATGCCCTGTTTTTTGAACTGCTTTTTAGCAAACAAAGCGATCTCTTTATCTTCTACAGGCAGGATGCGATCCATCACTTCAACCACTGTAGTATCAGCCCCTAAAGTGTTGTAAAAACTGGCAAATTCAATACCGATAGCCCCTGATCCGATGACCAGAAGCTTCTTGGGCATATGGGGGGGGGTCAGGGCGGATTTATAGGTCCAGACCCGTTTCCCGTCTGCTTCCAATCCCGGCAATTCACGCGCACGCGCACCTGTAGCCAGAATAATGTTTTTGCCTGTCAGTTCTTCAGTGCCTTTGGCGGTTTTGACCGAGACCTTGCCTTTGGCCACAAGTGTAGCTTCGCCCATAATCGCCGTAACTTTGTTCTTCTTCAACAAATGCCCGATGCCCGCGTTCAGCTGTGCGGCCACCCCGCGTGAGCGTTTCACCACCGCATCCAGATCATAGGATATATTATCCGCAGACAGGCCAAATTCGGATGCACGGTGCATCAGGTGGTAAATTTCGGATGAACGCAGCAAAGCTTTGGTGGGGATACAGCCCCAATTCAGGCAAATACCACCCATATGTTCGCGTTCAACAATAGCCACAGTCAGGCCCAGTTGTGCGCCCCGAATAGCGGCCACATAACCACCCGGCCCGGCCCCGATAACGATCATATCATAGGTTTTTGCAGCCATCTGAGTACCCTTTAAATTATTTAGTTTAACGTTAAACCTTTTTCACAATCTTTATGCTGGATTTCAGTTTAAAATACAAGCCTAGCTGTGATCGCTTTGTTTTTCCAGTTTTTGCAGGATGGCCATATAGCCGTTTTGATCTATAAACGTCTGTTCCACTTCAGATGAACTTCGACCTAATGCCTTGTTTCTATATGGAAACCTGCCAAACTTCTGGATAATTTCCTGATGTACGCGCGCATGTAACAAAAAATCATCATGATCGTCCATCCGTGTGGAAATATGTGCCACACACAGCTTTTGATCAGCCATATCTTCGGAATGTTCAAACGGCAGGTAGAAAAACTCTTGTGCGGCACGGCCCACCTGCAAATCAAAATCTTTTTCAATCGCATATGTAGCCACAGCGCGAGCCATAGGATCAGTAGCAAATGCGCGCGGGTCATTGCGAAACATATTACGGGGGAACTGATCGGTTAGAATCAGATACCCCAAACAGCCATCAGCGGTTTCTTTCCAATCCGAAAATCCACCATCAAGCGCTATCTGCCATTGGCTTTGAAACTTGTCCCTTATGGTCTGGTCTAACTCCGGCGGGCCATTATACCAGCCATCCGGCCCGGTCTCTTTAATCCAGAATTTTATAATTTTTGCATAATCAGCCATAATATCCCCTGCATAGCGTTATCTATTAAGTATCGCCCTCTTCTTCTGCCATTTCAATGGCAACTTCTGTTGCCAGCTCTACCGCTACAACTGAAGTGCCGGGGGCGACATGGGCGTAGCTGCCCGTGTCTGCAACGTTCGGCGCATCGCGCACGGTGGAACGAAACAAGGCCCACGCGGCACTTAAACCTAACAATACAGCAAGGTAGATAAAGAAGCTATCGGCCCCATATGTGGTCATCATCCAACCAACCAGAAACGGGCCGCCGATGGCACCACATCCGCTGATAAAGATCAAACCACCAGAGGCGGCCGCCATATCATCAGGTTCAAGGTAATCATTCATATAGGCAAGGTAGAGCGAATATAGCGGGTTGCATATGCCACCCAGAATGAAGGACAGCAGCATCAGAAGATAGATATTACCAGTAAAAAACGGTGCTATTGCCATCGCAACCGCCCCTACTATCGTCATATAAATAATCAGTTTCCGCCGATCCATACGATCAGAGACCCAGCCGATAGGGTACTGGCATATCATACCGCCGATATAAATCATCGCTACAAAAAGCGTGATACTGCGCACATCCAGCCCTTTTTGCGTGCCGTAAACCGAAGCCATGCCGAAAAGTGCCGAAAAAATTGAGCCGAGTAAAAGGGTACCAACCACAGCCGTCGGGGATGTCGCATAAAGCCGTCTGAATGACATCGGTTTTGTGGCTTTGAACATAGGGGCAGGACTGATCGACAGCAAAATAGGCGCGAAAGACACCGAAACCAGAACTGAAGAAATGATGAACAATGTGTATCCACCGGGGTCTGCGAAGTTCAAAACACCTTGGGCGGCAACAATGCCTATCATTTGCACGATCAGGTAAAGGGACAGGGTTTGGCCACGGGTTTCGTTGGTTGCACTGTCGTTCAACCAGCTTTCCGCAACCACATAAACACCTGAAAAGCAAAAGCCGATAAGTATCCGCAACCCGAACCATGCAATCACGTTGGGCACGGCGGCATAAAGGATAAGGGCGGCGGATACCAATGAGGCAAGGGCCGCAAACACCCGCACATGGCCCACACGGCGGATCATTTCAGGGGCCATACGGCTACCGCCCAGAAAGCCTATAAAATAACCTGACATCACCCAAGCCATTGTATTCGCTGAAAAACCTTCCAACGCACCACGAATACCCAGCAATGTCCCTTGCAGGCCATTACCCAGCATCAACAGCATCATGCCTAAAAATAAAGGCCAAGAATTCTTTAAAACCGTACCCATTTTCTGGCTCCGTTCACATTTCAGACGATGCTAACACGTTTCTGAAATTGGTGTATTTCAGGCGCGACATTGCGATAGTCGTTTTTAATTTATCATTGTTGGGGAAATAGTAATGACCCGTCCCCGTAGGAAAAGAATCGATATCTTTCATGGATTGCGTAATCATAGATTTCGCGGCATCTGTCCAGCCCGATTAACGCGGATACCAACATTAATAATGTCGATTTGGGTAGGTGGAAATTTGTGATCAAACCGTCGGTGACATGAAATTTAAACCCCGGTTTGATGAAAATATCGGTGTCGCCACTCCACGCCTGAATTTTGCCTGTTTCACGTGCGGCGGTTTCGATCAAACGCAAAGCTGTTGTGCCTACAGGGATCACGCGCCCGCCGCTGTGTTTTGTCCGTGTAATTTCCGCCGCCGCCTGCGCTGAAACCTGCCCCCATTCAGAGTGCATTTTGTGATTGGCAATGTCATCGGTTTTAACCGGCAGGAACGTGCCTGCGCCTACGTGCAAAGTAACTTCGGAAAATTCGATGCCGTTCCGACGCAGCTGATCCAGCAACCCGTCATCAAAATGCAATGACGCCGTGGGGGCGGCCACCGCCCCCAGTTTTTTGGCAAAAACCGTTTGATAATCATCATTATCTTGTGCATCCGCAGGGCGTTTTGCGGCAATATAGGGCGGCAAAGGCATGGTGCCGATCTGTGCTATAACCGCATCAAACGCATCGCCCGTTATATTGAACTTCAATCCGACCCCGTCACTGGATTTTGATAAAACAGTTGCTTTCAGGCTTGCTTCAAAGTGAACCTCTTCACCGATTTTCAAGCGCCGCGCGGGTTTGGCAAGGCTCAGCCAGTTGCCATCCGTATCACACGAAATCAAGGTAAACTCCACTGAGGCAAAAGTTTCACCCTGATCCGAAACCCGCCGCCTGCGCCCGTTCAGGCGCGCAGGTATGACCTTGGTATTGTTCAGCACCAATCGATCGCCGGGGCGCAGGTAATCGCAAATATCGGCAAAATGGCTGTTCACAATTTCACTGTTTTGCGCCACCAGCAGGCGCGACGAAGGGCGCGGCTTTAACGGGCGCAACGCAATTAATTCTTCTGGTAGGGTAAAATCAAAATCAGATAGGTTCATGGGGGTATCTTGTGGCCTGAAGTTGCGATAAATTCAAGCCGATTAACGGTCTATTTCAAGTGTAAGGTTGCCAATATCATTCGTTTGCGTGGCTTTCTTTTGAGGTTCCGCAGGGGTGGTAAAATTCAGTGTATCAGACATGCCTATATTGGGCATTTTAGTGCGAAACATTTCGCGAAACAGGCCCGGCGTTAAAATAGATAAAGGATTAACGCTTACTTTTGGATCGGTAGATGTACCACTTACTTTATACACAAAACTAAACAGTCCTTCACCTTTTCTGCGCCCGAATATCTTGCCAAATACACGTTCTAGTGAACCGTTAAGGGCATAAAGCGGGGTGATAACCCCTTCAAAATTCATACCTTTAGTGTTTGAGTTATAATTACCGTCCATGGTTAGGCCGATAGACACCCCCACAGCACTAATCTTGCGTAATTCCACACCTTGGGGTTTTAAGGTGAACTGCCCATCAATTTTTTCAAAGGCAATGCCATCGCCCGATAATTGCTGCACAAGGCCTATAACACTGATACTATTTAACAAATCTGCAAGAATGTTGTCTTGCTTGACACTTGCTTTTTTAATAATAAACGTCCCCTTGTAATGCCCCTCTTTTTCCAAGGGCAGGACAATCATTCTTAGCTTGCCGCCTTGCCCCTTTGAATAGAGATTAGCCGCACGCAGCACGGCACCTGCATCAACAGCATTGACCTCTGCCGCTGTGCCATTTTTTTGTGGAAAGATTGTACCGTAGATTTCTGCGCCCCCGTTTACACGGGCTGTGTACGTGCCGCGCAGGCCTTTTTCAGTGCGCAGTTTTGCGCGCAGGTTGGTTAAAATAATACCGTCTGCCAGTATCAGGCGATCCAGTAATACATCCATCGGCGCACCAGTTTTAGCCCCTTTTGAAAAGCTGACATTACGCAAATCCGCACTGCCACTGCTGACCGTTATATTAGACACTTTTACCCCGGTACCTTCAACGGAAACCGCTGCATTTAACCACCTACCCACGGTCAGGTTTGCAAAGTCCACTTGTTTGAAGCTGTTATCATCATTAAACTGTATTGCCCCTTTTGCACTTAGGCCTGCTGTGTTGACGGACAGATCATCAACCGTAAAGCCTTCACCCAGCCTACCCCTTAGTGAAAGCGTACCTTTTGACTTGGCTGGTTTTACCCAATTCAAAGCACTGACATTCAGCCCTAGCCCCACCATATCAGAGGTCAGGGTATATTCGGGCCGCTGTTTAGGGCGCAAGATAACCCGCATTGTCCCCGCCGCCTCACCCGTTACCGTGCCCTTTTCAAACTTCACCCCTAATTGACGCAGATTAGCTTCGTTCAGTTTTACTTCTGAAATCAGATCAGAACGTTTTTTACGTTTTTTCCCGATCGGCATGGTCCATTTTGTTTGGGTAACAATGCCATCCAGCATCACCTCTCCGCTTAGTTCAATGCTGCGGTCATTGGCTTTTACAATCACCTGATCGGCCGTAACTGTGCGGTTCTTGACCAGCGTTGTAGACACTAAATCGGTTATCTGTGCTGTGGTCTGAAATGATATCTGTTCAGGTTTTGTACCCGCTTTCAAAGGCACACTAAGACTGCCTGTGGCCTTGATTCGCCCGGTGGCCAAACTTGGTTTTAAATTGGCCTTTTGCAGGAATTCAAAAGGTTTTGCATCCAGCATGCTTAAGGCGGATTGCAGCCCCCCTGTCACATTCAAAATGACATCACCCACTGCGGATTTCACGGTTAGATCAGGCACGGTAAAAGATGTGTTGCTTAGATCCAGCCGGCCTTTATCGGGCGCAATAACAAAGCCTTCGGTCAAATCGGCCCGGAACATTTTTTCTGTTAGATGCCCGCGCCCAACCGCGCCTTGCAGAACCGGCAGGGTTTTCATGTAGCGCACTTTACCGTCTGTCAGATCAAACTTTAAATCAATGCCGGGTTTGCCGTTTTCTGTGCGTAATTTACCGATGCCGTTCGAAGCTATTCCGCCTAGTACATTTTCATCAATCCAATCCCGGGTCTTTTTCTTTGCGTTCAGCGGCCAGAACTGCATCACTTGTGCATGGCTGATCTTATTGAACTGCATATCATAGGAACTGTTCCAGTATTTTTCCCCCGCAGATGATGAACCCGTCATTGAAATTTCCAAATCACCTGCCACAAGCTTTGCCGCTTCCAACTGAATGGAAAACGGTGCGAACGTTATTTCAATTTGCGCAGAAGCAAGATCAAAACTTAACGGTTGGGCAAATACACCTTTGGGGTTAATCTGCAATTCAGACAACGTCACCGCCCCTGACAATGCATTCACCGAACCGAATGCATCGCGCGACATGGAAATACTGCCTTCACCCGATAAGCTGCCCACTGCACTTTTAGCGGATATCTGGTTGAATACCAAACTGTCGGTTTCCTTGGCGTATTCAAAATAGGCTTTCAGGGTGTCAAAATTAATCGGCTTGGTTTCCGGACTGTCACGCAAATTCCCAGCACCGGTTTCCAGCACCCCCGACAGGTTGTTTAACACGCCATCAACAGACACTTCTGTATTGATGGAACCGGTTACAGCGGCATCAAAATTGCGAAGCCAATCCAGTGCGAGCACCTGATCTGCAAGGTCTACTGTAGAAATTGTGTTAAATTTAACCCCAAAGCCAAAATAATCATCATCCAACCCGTATGTAAATTGCAGGCCCACAGACATGTCATCATGATTTTTACTGGTCACTGAAACATTCGCAAAAGCGCTGATCACATCGCCTTCGCGTGTTGATTTCATGGCAACTTTGGAACTGGTCCAAACCCGTTTTTTAATCTGGTCGATGTACACAAGGTTAGTGTCCACAATATCAATCAGACGCAATCCCCGTAACGGGGATTTTCTGGCCGCAATGTTGACCGCAGCAAAAACCTCTTCCAGTTCTATGATATCTGTATTGTCGTTACCAGGGGGCAGAATGTTATATTTGCCGCTTAAGTCACGTAAAATCCGAAATTCAGCACCGATAATTTCAACCGCCTTTATATCGACACCATACAGTAAAGATTGAATAGGGTTTAATTTCGCGCGAACGATGGGGAATTCAGCTATATTTTGCCCGGCTTTCGTGAATATCTGCAAATCCGATAGTTGCACTAAAATGTTAAGACCGGTTTTCGCGGCAACAAGGGACACATCCCCTACATGAATATCAAAGTCTTCGGTTGCACCTTTTGCAAGATCAGCAACTATTTCCTGGGCACGCGGTATGATCAACGGCCCTGACTTTAACCGCACAAACAACACACCAATGGCAAGTGTCACCACAATACCCGTCATCATAACCAGTGTCAGAACATGACTGATCCACCGCCCAAAAGCCGGTTCAAATCTTTTTTTTCTAAGAGGATTGCCGCGTTTTGCGTTCATATCCGGGGTGGTTTCTCTACTTTTGCAACAGCGTCTGATCTTTATTTGCAAACGTTATTTCTACGTGTACACCATAGATAATCATTCTGACATACAAACGCTAGAGATAGAGGTAAATTTTGCTTGAAATCGGAGGAAAATCGCCAAATTGCATTTTGCTGCAAGTGAACGCGTTATGAGCCGCCCAACCCTAAGCGCATTGGCATGCCGTGTTTTAACAACCGCCGATGGCCGCGAAAAGACCCGTGTTTCATTTGAAGCGGAAAAACTGTGGTTTGACAGTGTGATAGCAGGTAATCCGCTGGAAATCGGCACAAGTCAGCCCCCTGATTTCCCCAACCGCCCTGATAAACCCGAACTGTTGGCCCCAAGGGATGTGCCGCGCAGACGCACCGGAACGGAACAAGGGCGCATCGCCCTATTACACGCCATCGCGCATATTGAATTGAATGCAGTTGATTTGCATTGGGATATCATTCCGCGCTTTGCCCATATCAAAATGCCCCGTGGATTTTATGATGACTGGGTCAAATCTGCGGCGGAAGAGTCTAAACATTTCAACTTGTTATGCGACAGACTTGAAGAAATGGGATCTTTCTATGGCGACATGGCCGCACATGCAGGCATGTGGCAAGCGGCAACAGATACCGCCACGGATTTCATTGGCCGACTGGCGATTGTGCCCATGGTACTGGAAGCCCGTGGGCTGGATGTGACACCTGGCATGATCAACCTGTTCAAATCCGTGAAAGACCCCAAAACCGTTGAAGCACTGGAAATAATCTATGCAGAAGAGGTGGGGCATGTGGCTTATGGCTCAAAATGGTTCCATTTTCTGTGTGGCCGCCATGAACATGACCCGAAAGAGTGCTTTCACGCATTGGTTGAAAAGTATTTTTCAGGCGGTCTGAAACCGCCCTTTAATGACGAAAAACGCGCAGAAGCTGGCATTCCGCCTGATTTTTACTGGCCCATGGTCAAGGAAAGGTAGGCGAAAACGGCTTTCACTTATAAGCGTAAAATTGCCTAACACTCTAAAAACGCGCCATAAAGCCATTATACTCTACGTTATTTTGTTGATTCTTATGCAAACAATGCTTAGAAAATCATCACCCGCTATTCTTTGATTTCGGGTACGCGAGGAATAAGAACGGGGTTGTAATAATAAAAGCATGAAAAGTGCCTTGGAAAAATATTTGCCTGAACAACGGATTTATATCCGCACAGATAACTCAACCAAGTTTTTGACCCTGAAGTCAAAATCACAACTGTTTATAGGGGTTCTGGCCACGATCAGCTTTTCCTGGCTGATGATTGCCACCGCAGTCATTGGTTTTGAAACGCTGGAAACACGCTCTGACAGTCGCCGCGCTGAAGACCAGAAACAAGCCTATGAAATGCGCATTAATACATTATCCGCCGAACGCGATAACCGCGCGTTAGAAGCACAAGCCGCACAAGAACAGTTTTATGTGGCTTTAAAACAGATATCGGCACAGCAAACAGATTTACTGGAAGCAGAAGAACAAAGACGTGAGTTGGCCACCGGGCTGAAAATCATGCAAAGCAAACTGCAAGGGGCGATCAAATCACGTGATCAGGCGACGCGAAACTCAGACAGTCTGCTGGCACAGCTGCAAAATGCCACTGGCAATAAAACATCGCACCTGGGTGCATCCGAAGAGCTGAACAAAACACTGGCCCTGATATCGCAAGAACTAAGCACATCTGTCGACAAACGTGAAACCTTGGCCGTTGATGCTAATAAGGCAATAGAATATGCGCAGGAGCTGGAGTTCAATGCAGAACTGGCCAGACTGAAAAACGAACAGATTTTCAGCCGTCTTGCCGATGCGGTTGCGGTATCGCTTTCACCGCTTGAACGCGCACTTAGCAAATCAGGTATCAACAAAGATGCCCTTTTGAACGAAGTACGCAAAGGCTATTCTGGCACTGGCGGGCCTTTGACAGAGTTGACGATTTCCAGCAAAGGTAACGCTGACAATTACGACAGCATTCGCGCCAACGGTCTGTTAAAAGCCCTTGACCGTATCAACCTTCTTAAAATCGCGGGCAATAAAGTGCCGTTGTCGAACCCGGTACGCGGTTCCTACCGTTATACCAGCGGATTTGGTTGGCGGAACGACCCTAAAAGTGGCGGTCGACGCCTACATAAAGGTACGGATATGGCGGCCCCTCTTAACACAAAAATTCTGGCAACAGGCGATGGTGTGGTTGAATTTGCCGGACGCCAATCCGGTTATGGCCGTCTGATCAAAATCAAGCACGCACAGGGCTTTGAGACATATTACGCCCATTTAAATCGAATCTTCGTTAAAGCGGGACAAAAGGTGTCGCGCGGTGATAAAATAGGTGCTATGGGAAATTCTGGTCGTAGTACCGGTGTTCACCTGCACTACGAAATCCGCAAAGGCGGGAAAGCTGTAAACGCAATAACATATATAAAGGCTGCAAACGATGTTTTCTAAAAGCAAAATCAATGAACCTGCGAAAAAGCCCGAACCGGCAAAACCCGCAGTGGGTGGAAGACCTGACGTGGCAAAAGCTTCGTCGCCATCACCGGTAACCCCAAAGGCCAAACCGCCTGCATCAATTTTGTCTACCGATCTGCACATAAAAGGCAATATCAAAACATCTGGTGACATCCAGATTGAGGGCGAAATTGTCGGTGATGTTCGCGCACACCTTCTGACCGTTGGCGAAAGTGCGCGGATCAGAGGCGAAGTTATGGCTGACGATGTTGTGGTTAACGGCCATGTCGCGGGCACTGTACGCGGCTTGAAAGTACGCCTGACAGCAACGGCACGGGTTGAGGGTGACATCATCCACAAGACCATTGCCATTGAAAGTGGTGCGCATTTTGAAGGAACGGTTCGTCGTGAAGAAGACCCGTTGTCAAACTCAAAAACAGTTGCGAAGACGGCTACAGCGGCCCCTAAAGCATCTTAATTTTCAGCCTGACTGAATTAAAAAGCCCGCGATAACCTCGCGGGCTTTTGTTTTGGCCCTAGGTCTACGCCCTAACCCTCGGCGTTCGCCTCACCCCGACTTTTACCAACCACGTCTTGCGCCAGAACGGCGGCCATAAACAGATCCAGATCGCCATCCAGCACCCCTTGGGTGTCAGATGTTTCCGTGCCTGTACGCAGGTCTTTTACCATTTGGTAAGGTTGCAATACATAAGATCGGATTTGGTTACCCCACCCCGCATCCCCCTTGTTTTCATGGGCCTCATTCGCCGCTTCATTGCGCCGATCCAGTTCCATCTGGTACAGCCGTGATTTCAAGGCCTTCAAAGCAATGTCGCGATTCTGGTGTTGTGATTTCACCGATGAGGTTGTCACAATCCCGGTCGGGATGTGGGTCATACGCACCGCACTATCGGTTGTGTTTACGTGCTGGCCACCTGCCCCTGATGAACGGTATGTATCAACACGCACGTCCGACATATTCACTTCAATTTCGATATTGTCATCCACCACAGGATAGACCGTAATAGAACTGAATGAGGTGTGCCTTTTGGCAGCACTGTCAAACGGTGAGATGCGCACCAAACGATGCACACCGCTTTCGGACTTCAGCCAGCCGTAGGCGTTATGTCCGGTGATTTTGTAAGACGCCGATTTTATACCGGCTTCTTCGCCCGGCGTTTCAGATTGCAATTCAACCTTATAGCCCTTCTTTTCCGCCCAGCGGGTATACATGCGCGCCAGCATAGAGGCCCAGTCGCAGCTTTCCGTGCCACCTGCCCCGGATTTCACTTCTAGGAACGTATCGTTACTATCGGCCTCACCGTTCAGCAAAGCTTCCAGTTTGCGTTTGGCTGCCTGTTTTTCCAGGCCTTTGATGGCTTTTTCTGCTTCATCAATAACTTCTTGGTCTTCTTCCATCTCACCCAGTTCAATAAGCTCGATATTGTCGGCCAAATCCTGTGCAAGACTTTTATAATTGTCCATCGCATCCACCAGCATCTGGCGTTCACGCATCAGTTTCTGGGCCTTTTCAGGGTCATTCCACAGATCCGGATCTTCGGACATCGCGTTGAATTCTTCCAGACGATACGGGGCGGTTTCCCAATCCATACGTTGCTTTAGAAGTTCTAAAACATCCGTGATCTCAGTCGCTATATTCTCTATTTCTGCGCGCATTTTCTTGGCTTACCTAACTGCTTTCGTAACGTTCTACAAAACGAACAGGTTAGCGTAAACTAATAAATACCACCCGACGACAATGAACCGAAGGTTGCTTTCTTGGGAATTTTCTTTACTTCCCCGTTTGAGGTTCTGACTGTTGTGTCATCTTCGTTTTCACCGCGTCCGAACAATAACAGATCTGACCCCAATCCCCAGCCGCCGTCGATCACACTGTCAATCGACTCTTCGCCAATACGAAACAGCTCTGCCACAACATAATCACCGGTGGCATCATCCGCCAACCTTGTGCCGCTGAAGCGGTCATATTTGCGAAAGTATGTGTTTTCGGGCACAGGGAATTCGCCGGCACCATATACTTTAATCGCTTTTTTCATAAAGCTTTCAAACACAGGGCCGCACATTGTACCACCAAAAGCACCGCGCCCCATGCTGCGTGGGCTATCAAAACCCATATAGCAACCAGCCACAATATTTGAGGTAAAGCCGATGAACCAGACATCTTTTGCGTCATTGGTTGTACCGGTTTTACCCGCAACAGGCACACCCAGCCTAACGGTACGGCTGGCGGTGCCACGTTCCACCACACCGCGCATCATAGAGGTCAGACGGTAGGCGGTCACATCATCCATAATACGTTGGCGGTTGTTTCTAATGGCCGGCGACAGGCCTGCTTCTACGGCCACGCTACTACAGTCAACACAAGTGCGCTTATCATGGCGGTAAACGGTTTCACCACGGCGGTTTTGCACCCGGTCTACAAGGGTCGGTTCAACCCGCTCACCCCCATTGGCAAACATCGCGTAAGCTGCAACCATTTTAAACAAAGTGGTTTCCTGCGCGCCCAAAGCGTTGGCCAGAAATTCATCCATATTATCATAAACGCCAAAGCGTTCCGCATAATCCGCCACAACATTCATACCCACCTCTTGCGCCAGACGAATGGTCATCAGATTACGTGAACGCTCGATCCCCAAACGCATGGGCGCAGGCCCGTAATATGTGTTTGACGAGTTTTTAGGCCGCCACAAGCCTTGTGGTGTAGCCACTTCAATCGGCGCATCCAGGATAATTGTTGCAGGCGAATAGCCGCTATCCAAGGCAGAAGCATAAACAAACGGTTTAAACGATGAGCCAGGTTGGCGGGTTGCCTGTGTGGCCCGGTTAAACACGCTATCTTGATAGGAAAACCCGCCCTGCATGGCGATCACACGGCCGGTATTTGTATCCATCGCCATAAAACCACCCTGCAATTCAGGGATTTGGCGCAGTGACCAGTTTTGAAACACACCGTCTTTTTCGATGGCTTTCACGTGGATTACATCGCCCACAGCTAGAATGTCGCTTGGTTTGCGTGCTTTTCTTTGGGTTTTGCCATCACGCTTGGTGCGCCATGTCAGTTCTGCCATCGGCAAAAAATGCCCATCTGCGTCTTCATCAATATCTTCAATACCGATACGCACAGATTTAGCGCCTACTTTCAGTACGACAGCCGCATGCCAGCCTGCAATATCTCGCGGGATTTCGACATCTGACAAGGCATCGCGCCATGCCGATTCACCGTCTAAAAGGGCAGGATCAATCGTTACGCGTGGCCCACGGTATATCCGTAAATTACGGTCATATTTTTCCAACCCGTTACGCAAAGCCAATGCCGCTTCTTTTTGCAGGTCGGGATTTACGGTTGCACGAATAGCCAAGCCGCCACCGAAGAATTCGTCCTGGCCAAAGGTACCCGATAGTTGGCGGCGAATTTCGTCGGTGAAATAATCACGCGGTATACGCGAAGCCCTGAGCGAAACGTAATCACCGCCCTGAACCGTTTTCAGGGGCAAAGCCCGTGATACTATTTCCTGGTCCCGCGTGATATAACCGTTATTGGCCATTTGGCGCAAAACATAATTACGCCGTGTGATTGCCCGTTTAATCTGGCGTACAGGATGATAATCACTGGGTGCTTTGGGCAAGGCGGCCAGATAGGCGGCCTCTTCCACAGTGACCTTTTCCAAGGTTTTTCCGAAATAGGTTTCGGCGGCGGCGGTTACACCGTAAGAATTCTGGCCCAGAAAAATCTCATTCAAATATATCTCAAGAATTTTATCTTTGCCCAAAGCACTTTCAATGCGTGTGGACAGGATCAGTTCCTTGATTTTACGTTCATATTTCCGGTCACCATTCAGCAACATGATTTTTGCAACCTGCTGTGAAATGGTTGAAGCCCCACGCAGCCGTTGGCCCCGCGCCCTGTCGATCACCGCCTTTACAATCCCGATGGGATCATAGCCTTTGTGACGGTAAAAATTCTTGTCCTCGGCACTGATGAAAGCATTTTTCACCACATCGGGAATTTCATCAACAGGTGTAAACAATCTGCGTTCCTGCGCAAACTCATCTATCACCTTACCTTCTATGGAATAGATTTTGCTGATGGTTTTAGGCTCGTAACTGGCCAAGCCTTCATGGTTTGGCAAATCCTTGCCGTACATGAAAAGTACCGCCCCCAGAATAAGGGCGACCAGAACCACACCAATGGTGATCCAGCTGAAAATCCAACC
>JAESRV010000062.1 GCA_016764475.1 Amylibacter sp. | reverse complement strand
AGTTTTTGCATCTGGAAAGCTCTCTTGTTGACGTCCCATGTCGATATTCCTTTATCTATTGTCGCGGCTCTGATTGCACACGACCTGAAACCAAACTATAGGCTTCTATCAAATCTATCCAGACACGAATTGGAGATAATCATGTCAAACGCACAATTAGAAGCCGTCATAGAAGCCGCATGGGAAGATCGTGCTAGTATTACATCTGCCTTAACAGGCGAAGTGCGCGAAGCGATTGAAGATACGCTGAACGCGTTGGATAGCGGTTCATTACGAGTGGCTGAACCCAGTGCAGACGGCAACTGGCATGTAAACCAATGGGCCAAGAAAGCGGTGCTATTGGGTTTCTTGATCAAAGATATGGAAATTCAGGGCAACGGGCCACAAGGTGGTGCTTGGTGGGACAAGGTCGATAGCAAGTTCAAAGGCTGGGGTGATAACCAGTTTTCCGCCGCAGGTTTTCGTGCCGTACCAAACTGTATCGTGCGCAAATCGGCCTATGTTGCCCCCAGCGTGGTATTGATGCCGTCCTTCATCAACGTGGGTGCTTATGTTGATACAGGCACAATGGTTGATACATGGGTAACCGTTGGTTCATGCGCCCAGATCGGTAAAAACGTACACTTGTCAGGTGGCGTTGGCATCGGTGGGGTTCTAGAACCCATGCAAGCTGGCCCAACAATCATTGAAGACAACTGTTTCATAGGTGCGCGTTCCGAAGTTGTAGAAGGCTGCATCATCCGCGAAGGCTCGGTTCTGGGTATGGGTGTCTTTATTGGCCAATCCACCAAAATCGTTGATCGTGAAACCGGTGAAGTGACTTATGGCGAAGTACCGTCAGGATCCGTCGTTGTTGCAGGCTCGATGCCTTCCAAAAACGGTGTGAACCTGTATTGTGCGGTGATTGTGAAAAAGGTGGATGCCCGCACACGGTCTAAAACCTCGATCAACGAATTGCTGCGCGACTAGATTTTGTAGTACACTGGCGGCGGGCAGGCGTTCTGGCCGCATTATTATCCTGCATATATTAAACTAGTAAACTAGTTTACTAGTTATGATAATACGCCCCCTAATCCAGAAGTTAATATTTGATGACCGAAGATAAAAAACAAAAACGCCCCCAGCAGGTTTTCACCCTGCTGGTGCAAGTTGGCCGCAACAATGGTGACGGCCTGCCCAAGAACGCCACAGGTGGTGCGATGATGTGCTTTGCCAGCGGCGTGGATGAAGCCGAAGCCGTGCGTGAAACCGTGGCCCTGTTGAAGCGCGCTGAACTGGCCCCATTGGACGTAACAGGTTACGGCACATTGCAAGAACGTCTTGAAGAAGGCCATGATATCAGTTCCGAAGAACGCGACTTAATGCAGCAAGCCTTGGATGAAAATTCCGTCGTTGTGTACCAGTTAACGCCATTTTTTGATTAGGGGTACCATGTTATGCTGACCATATTCTTTGATCTTGATGGCACCTTATTAGACAGCCAATCAGGCATTATGTCGTCCATTCAACACGCAATAATCGAACTTGGCGGTGAAGAACCCAGTTCGGAAGAATTGCGCGGTTTAATCGGAATGCCCCTGCCCAATATCTTTGCAAACCTTATGGGCGAAGGCGGAAATATTGCAGCCGCTGTTGATCTATATCGCGACCATTACACTGAAGAAGCCATGTTCGATGCCTTGCCTTATGAAGGGGTCGGCGAGATGTTTGATGAGCTGGCAAAAGTAGAGGCGCGCCTATTTATTGCCACCGCAAAACCACAGGTATATGCCCATCAAGTAGCAGAACATTTCGGCCTTTTGGAACCTGTTGAGCGTTTGTTCGGGCCAGAACTGGACGGCACCTATGCCGACAAAACAGACCTGTTGCAATTCGCCTTGGACGAGATCGGTGAAGACCCTTCTAAATGCATAATGGTCGGCGATCGTCAGATGGATATTTTTGCCGCCAAAAACAATGACATCCCCAATATCGGTGCCCTTTGGGGCTATGCAGATCACGGTGAATTGCATATGGCCGAGGCCGATATGCTGGCAGGTGCCCCTGAAGAAGTGCCCGAGATTGCGTATGATTTGCTGGGGTTGGAGGTTTAGGAAAAATGCGATCGTGTGACGTCTTAATCATAGGCGGCGGCCCGGCAGGCCTGTCTGTAGCATCATCCTTGTCACCAGATATCCTTAGTATTATTGTACATCAAGACTCCGAAATCGGAAAACCAGTACGCACAAGCGGCGGCAGCTTTCTAAGCGATATGCGCGCCCTTTCAATTCCCGAAAAATACTACCAACTCATTGATAGACTTGATTTTTATTCTGATAAATCGGAAGCATTATTTAATATTGAAACCGATAAAATGGTTGTTTTAGACATCACGGGCCTGTATCAATATTTGGCCTCTTTATCTGATGATAAATCCCGCGAACTTCTGCTGAGTACAAAATTCATCACGACAGAACAACAGGCGGATGGCAGTTTTATTTCCACCATACGGGGCCGTAAATCTGGCGAAGAAACCATTCAATCGAAATACATCATAGACGCAACGGGCTGGCAATGTGCGGTGCTTGGTGCGTTGGGTCATGGTCGCAAACCTGACCGCACGGGCATTGGTACCGAATACGAATTTGAACAAAGCGATTACCCGATGAACCGCGCAATCCTGTTTGTCGGATCCCACGTTCTGTCTGGTTATGGCTGGGTTTTTCCAACCAATTACAACAGAATCCGGCTAGGCGTTGGTGTGATCAAACCCGACACGGATGAAAGCCCGCGTGATGTTATGAATGCCCTTTTGGCAAGCGGATTTCTGGATAAGTTAGGGGTTAAGGTACCTGATGATTTTGAAACAAACTCTGGCATTATCCCATCGGTTGCATTTGAAGAAAAAGTCATTTTCGGCAACATGATCCGTGTTGGCGACAGCGCAAACTGCGCCACACCGATCGCAGGCGAAGGCATTCGTATTGCGATTGAACAAGGGCGGTTGTTGGGCGAAGCACTTTCCAAAACCATCGCCCAAAAATCCCCGTCTTATTTGCAAGCATATGAAAAATCATATGGTGCAAAATACGCCCGCGATTATAAAATCGGTTTTTGGGCAAACCAACGGATTACTGGTTATAAACCTGCGGATTGGGATAAATCCGTGCGCCGTATCAACAGTTTATCAGAAGCCCAGATGATTCAGCTTTTACGTAGCCGTTTCAATTTAAAAAGCTTGCTCAGAACGGGTTTCCTACATTTAAAGCGAAAACTGTTTGGATAATAAAAGGGCGGTTTATTCAAACCGCCCTATATTTTAAACTTCAAATTCCAAAGGCTGAACAGAGGTAAACAAACCAGTTTCTTTCAATTTGTCCAAAGCATCTTGGCATGGCGCTTCATCCAGATAAAGCAGTGCGATTGCATCAGCCCCTTCTTCACTACGGCCCAAGGTGAAATTGGCAATGTTCACGCCGCTCTCACCCAAAGTTTGCCCCAATGTACCAATAATACCCGGCACATCTTGATTGGTTGTATACAACATATGCTGGCCTACTTCGGCATCAATATTGATACCTTTGATCTGGATAAACCGTGGTTTCCCATCAGAAAACACCGTACCCGCAATGGTGCGCTCGCGCTTTGCGGTTTTCACTGTCAGCTTGATATAGCTGTCAAACACACCTGATTTTTCCTGCGTTGTGCTAGAAATCTTAATGCCGCGATCTGCCGCAATCACAGGGGCAGACACCATATTAACATCAGGGTTTTGCGCCTTCATTACACCCGCAATGGCCGCCGATCCCAAAGCCTTGGTATTCATTTCGGCAACTTTACCGTCATAAGTGATGTTGATCGCTTCAATCGGTTCATCCGTCAGTTGGCCGACGAAAGCTCCAAGGTGGCCTGCCAGTTTTACAAACGGGCCAAGAATGGGGGCTTCTTTGGCTGTAATGGACGGCATGTTGATGGCGTTGGAAACAGCCCCGTTATTCAGGTAATCAGACAATTGTTCTGCCACCTGAATGGCTACATTTTCCTGCGCTTCGGTAGTAGCCGCACCTAGATGCGGGGTGCAAACAACATTTGGTAAATTGAACAAAGGGCTGTCGGTTGCAGGCTCGGTTTCAAACACATCAAAAGCCGCCCCTGCAACATGACCAGATTTCAAAGCTTCAGCTAAAGCCACCTCATCCACCAAACCACCACGGGCGCAATTTATGATGCGCACACCCGGTTTCATCTTGGCGATAACCTCTTTAGAAATCATCCCCGCCGTCTGATCGGTTTTAGGCACATGCAGGGTGATAAAGTCAGCCTTGGTCAGCAATTCATCCAACTCAACCTTCGTTACCCCCATCTTTTGGGCGCGTTCTTCAGATAGATAAGGGTCATAAGCCACAACCTTCATTTTCAGACCTAATGCGCGAGAGGCCACAATAGAACCGATATTACCGGAACCGATCAACCCCAGGGTTTTACTGGTCAGCTCAACCCCCATGAACTTCGATTTTTCCCATTTACCTGCATGTGTAGAGGCACTGGCTTCGGGAATTTGACGGGCCACAGCAAACATCATCGCAATCGCATGTTCAGCGGTAGTGATTGAGTTGCCAAAAGGCGTGTTCATCACGATCACACCTTTTTTGCTGGCTGCTTTCAGGTCAACATTATCTACACCAATGCCCGCACGGCCAATAACCTTCAGATTGGTCGCAGCGTTCAAAAGTTTCTCTGTAACTTTGGTGGCAGACCGAATGGCAAGCCCATCATAATCGCCGATTTTAGCCAGCAAGGCGTCTTTGTCTTTGCCCAATGCAGGCTCAAAATCAACGTCAATTCCATTGTCACGAAAAATTTGAACGGCGGTTTCAGACAGTTTGTCAGATACAAGTACTTTAGGCATTTCATGCCTCCTTAAATATGGGGATAAGCGGGCCATCAGCGGCCAGCGATAATGTCAGGAAAGTGTAGTGATTTGGGTTTCAAACGCCCATGCCAGCCACGGGGTTAAAGCTTCCAGATCAACTTGTTCAACTGTGCCACCTGTCCAGATGCGCAGGCCTGCAGGGGCATCGCGGTAAGACCCGATGTCATAGGCAACCGCCTCGGCCTCTAGCAATTTTGCAATGCCTTTGGCGAAAGCCGTTTGTGCATCTGTATCCAGTGCAGTCACCCGTGGATCAGTGATTTTCAGGCAGACAGACGTATTTGACCGTGTGGCAATATCTTCCGCCAAAAAATCAATCCAATCATTTGCCGCAACAAAATCGGCCAGCACATTCATATTGGCGTCAGCCTTGGCGATTAAACCGTCTTTACCACCTTGGGTTTTGGCCCAGTTAAGTGCGAACAGGTAATCTTCAACCGCCAACATAGAAGGCGTATTGATCGTAGCCCCTTTAAAGATGCCATCGATCAGCTTGCCCCCCTTGGTCAGGCGAAAAATTTTCGGCAAGGGCCAATCAGGCGTGTAGCTTTCCAACCGCGCAACAGCCCTTGGGCTAAGCACCAACATGCCGTGGGCCGCTTCGCCACCCAACACTTTTTGCCAACTGAATGTTGTCRCATCCAGCTTATCCCAAGCAAGGTCTTGGGCAAAGGCCGCAGAGGTTGCATCGCAAATCGTAAGCCCCGCGCGAWCYGCKGGAATGAAATCACCGTTYGGMACYTTCACACCGGAAGTGGTGCCGTTCCATGTGAAAACAACGTCATTGTCAAAGTTTACCGCACCCARATCAGGCAGGTGGCCATAGTCAGCTTTATGATGATTTACATCCTGAAGCTTCAGCTGTTTCACAACATCTGTGATCCAACCTGCGCCAAAGCTTTCCCATGCCARCATATCAACGCCGCGCGCACCAAGCAGTGACCAAAGTGCCATTTCCATCGCACCTGTATCAGAGGCGGGAACGATACCGATCTTGTAATCAGCAGGAATGTTCAAAACTTCGCGGGTRGTTTCAATCGCCGCAAGCAGCTTATCCTTACCAACCGCCGCCCGGTGCGAACGGCCAAGGGCAGCACCTGATAAAGCATCCAAAGTCCAGGTAGACGGTTTGGTGCAGGGGCCGGATGAGAATTGGGGATTGTTCGGGCGAATGCCCGGTATTTGTAGTGTCATAATATAGTATCCTTACAGATATTTGCCCTTCGTTGGGGAAGGGTGTCCCACTTGCCGCTTTAGGGATATGATGAAAGGGATGCAACAAAAAATGCTGGTCAAGATGCCGCATTTGATTGATATGCGGTCGCAAATGACCCTGAATATTTACAATAGGAAGCCCCTGAAATGTATGTAGCTACTTTAATCGCCAACCCAAAACACGCCAATTTAACCGTTGCAATAGCGGCTCAAACCGCAACAAAACTTGGGGTTCAAGGCGCGATATGGCTATCTGAAAACACGGCTTGCGATATTTTTATTCCAAGTGCCAGACACCCTGTTGAGATTGAATTGATTTGGGAAGACTTGCAAAAACAAGACATAGATTTTGTTGTGCAACCTGCGGAAGGGCGGCGCAAAAAGATATTATTGGCCGATATGGACAGCACCATGATCCAACAAGAATGCATTGATGAGCTGGCGGTTGAAGCGGGCGTCGGGGCGCATGTGGCAGACATTACTACACGCGCAATGAACGGGGAACTGGATTTCAATGCGGCCCTGCAAGAGCGGGTCAAGCTGATGAAAGGGTTAGACAGTTCGGTTATCCAGCATGTTTTAAACACCCGAATTGATCTGATGCCAGGCGGGCCAGAGTTAGTAGCAACGATGAAAGCAAACGGGGCCTATGCGGCATTGGTTTCGGGCGGRTTTACGGATTTCACAAACGCCGTTGCAGCACAGTTGGGCTTTGATGAAAGCCGCGCCAATACGCTGCTGCATGAAAACGGYAAACTGACCGGCCATGTCACAATGCCWATWTTGGGGCGTGAAGCCAAGGTTAAGGCGTTGAATGAAATCACCRCCAAGCTTGGCCTGACCGCYAAAGATGTCATCGCCGTGGGTGACGGGGCAAATGACTTGGGCATGTTGACCTTGGCAGGTACGGGCGTGGCACTACACGCCAAGCCTGTTGTGGCGGCTGAATGTAATGTGCGCCTGAATTTCGCCGATTTGACAGGGCTTTTATATGTTCAAGGATATCAGAAAAATGATTTTGTTTTCCCGAACATAAATTTGGAGTTTTAGAACGAAGCAAAATCACGCGTAATTTTCTGGACGCGCCCATATTTGGTGCAGTAGAGCGGATTAGATAGAAATTCTGCTCTGCGCAGCCTTATTGGAGTATTCCACAATGAAAATGACCACAGAAGAAGCCTTTGTAAAAGTCCTGCAAATGCACGGCATTGATAATGCTTTTGGTATTATTGGATCAGCTTTTATGCCAATTTCAGACCTTTTCCCGCAAGCGGGCATTACTTTTTGGGATACCGCGCATGAATATTCTGGCGGTATGATGGCCGATGGCTTTGCCCGCGCCTCTGGTAAAATGCCCATGGCAATCGCCCAAAACGGCCCTGGTATTGCAAACTTTGTGACACCAATCAAAACCGCATACTGGAACCATACCCCCATGCTTTTGGTTACCCCACAAGCGGCGAATAAGACCATCGGTCAGGGTGGTTTTCAGGAAGTCGAACAAATGCGCATGTTCGCCGATTGTGTCGCTTACCAAGAAGAAGTGCGTGACCCAAGCCGTATCGCCGAGGTGCTGAACCGTGTGATCACGAAAGCAAAACGCCTGTCCGCACCGGCCCAAATCAACATCCCACGGGATTACTGGACACAGGTGATTGACATAGACCTGCCTGCTATCGTTGATTTTGAACGCCCTGCGGGGGGGGTAAATGCGATTTCCGAAGCGGCAAAATTGTTGTCTGAAGCTAAATTCCCTGTGATCTTGAACGGCGCAGGCGTGGTTATCGGTGGCGCAATACCTGCCTCACAAGACCTGGCAGAGTGCCTTGATGCACCGGTTTGTTGTGGCTATCAACACAATGATGCGTTCCCCGGCTCTCACCCCTTGTTTGCAGGCCCCTTGGGCTATAACGGGTCAAAAGCGGGCATGGAGCTGATCTCAAAAGCGGATGTTGTACTGGCTCTGGGCACACGGTTAAACCCGTTTTCCACCCTGCCGGGCTACGGTATTGATTACTGGCCTACATCAGCCAAAATCATTCAGGTCGACATCAACCCTGACCGTATCGGCCTAACCAAACCCGTGACCGTTGGCATCGTAGGCGACGCCAAGCAAGTCGCTGAACAGATACTGGCACAGCTAGGTGACACTGCAGGTGACGCAGGGCGCAAGGAACGCCGTGAGTTGATTGCGAGCACCAAGTCAAACTGGGCGCAAACGTTGACCTCTATGGATCATGAAGATGATAGCGATGAAGGTATTGATTGGAATGAACGCGCACGTGCCGACAAACCTGATCATCTGTCACCACGCCAGGCATGGCGCGCCATTCAGGCCGCTTTACCCAAAGCAGCGATCATTTCATCTGACATCGGCAACGCATGCGCCATCGGCAATGCCTACCCATCTTTTGAAGAAGGCCGCAAGTATCTGGCACCTGGCCTGTTCGGCCCCTGCGGCTACAGTTTCCCTGCAATTCTAGGCGCTAAAATTGGCCAACCAGACGTGCCTGTTGTGGGTTTCGCAGGGGACGGTGCGTTCGGGATTTCAATGAATGAAATGACCGCGTGTGGCCGTGATGAATGGCCGGCGATTACCATGGTTATTTTCCGCAATTATCAGTGGGGTGCGGAAAAACGTAACACCACGCTTTGGTATAATGATAACTTTGTGGGGACTGAGCTGGATTATAACGTGTCTTATGCCGGCATTGCCAAAGCATGTGGTGTTTTGGGGGTTATTGCCACCACGATGGAGAACCTGACAGAGGCCTTGAATACGGCTGTGAAGGCGCAGATGGAAGACGGCAAAACCACTTTTATTGAGGTGATGTTGAACCAGGAATTGGGCGAACCTTTCCGCCGTGATGCGATGACAAGCCCGGTTGAAGTGGCAGGCATTGATGCGGGTGATATGCGCACGCAATAGGCATGCGTGAATGAGAACACCTTATGACGGCGGCAGCGCAACCTGTCGCCGTTTAATACAATGTGCCAGATACTTGCCTTTGGTAATTGTCAGGGCACTTTACTTATGCTCTAGTACCGCAATGAAATTAGAACCTGCGCTGCAATTTTCAGCACCGATTGGGCGGAAACCCATTCGTTCTATAATGATTTTTTTGAAATATTCGGGATCAAACGCCGTACTGTCGCCCGCTACGAAGAATCCATCAAGAAACTGAACAATCGCCAAGGCTTTATCGACCTGTTCTGGCCTGCAAAACTGATTGTCGAGCAAAAATCAGCAGGCCGCGATTTGGGCAAAGCCGCCATACAGGCAGGCGAATATTTCGATGCCTTGAAAGAAAGCGAAAAGCCGCGCTACCAACTGGTTTGCGACTTTCAAACCTTTGAGCTGCTAGACCGTGACACCCGCGAAGTTACCACCTTCGCGCTGGCAGAACTGCATAAACATGTGGAAAAATTCGGCTTTATCATGGGCGTTGAAAAACGCACCTTCCGTGATCAAGACCCGGTTAATATTGAGGCCGCCGAACTGGTAGGTAAACTGCACGATGCGCTAAAAGGCAACAA
>JAESRV010000091.1 GCA_016764475.1 Amylibacter sp. | reverse complement strand
ACGCTTGCAAATAGATCCACTATTGACGGCGCGCGCCAAACCCCTGATATTTCGGGAAAACCGCGCCAGTGGCGCAGGATTAATAGGTCCTGACCCTAGTTCTTTTCGGCCTTCATTTCCCAACGACCAGAGGCTTGTGACCAGTATTTAGCCCGCACCCCCGCATCGGTCAAAGCTTTCCAATCAGCTCGCGCGGCTTGCAATTCGGCCTCATCATTGCCGTTAAACACAAGGCTGACACGCGCATATTGCGCCACCTCTGCGGGGCTGGTTTTGGCACCAAACACCAACATTAATGCCTTTGCATCGTTGGTATTTTGCGACCCTGTCGTCAGCAGTATAGGTTGATCCGCATCATGCGCCCCACCGCTGATCCCGTGGGGCAGAAAATCAGGGCTGTTGCCGCCCCAAAGTTGGGCGTCCAGACGTGCCAGTGCATTTTCATCGCTTGAGCGCAGTTGCACCCGCCAATTATTTTGCAAGGTGCGTTCCAGCAACTGGGACAGGGTTTGCCCCAGTGAGGATGTTGTCAGGTGATAGAAGAAAACCTCAGACATTATTCCGCTTCGAAATTGTCGGCAATCAGGCGATCCAACGTGCGAACGCCCCAGCCTGTGGCCCCTTTGGGGGCAAGCGTTGTGTCGGATTTAACCAAAGCCACACCTGCGATATCCAGATGGATCCACGGCATGTCTTCTTTGATAAAGCGTTGCAGAAATTGCGCGGCAGTGATCGCGCCTGCGGCACGCCCGCCAGTGTTTTTAATGTCAGCGATATGGCTGTCGATCAGTTTGTCGTAAGCCTTGCTTAAGGGCATCCGCCATGCGCCTTCATCTTCGATGTTGGCCGCGTTCAGAAATTTACGCGCCAAGGGTTCATCGTTTGAAAACACGCCTGCATTTTCATGGCCAAGCCCGATGATAACCGCACCTGTCAGTGTTGCCAGATTGATCACACCCGTGGGTTTATAAGTTTCTTGTGCGTACCACAGCACATCGGCCAGAACCAAGCGGCCTTCGGCATCGGTATTGATCACCTCAATGGTGTCGCCTTTCATGGACGTTACCACATCACCGGGGCGTTGGGCTTGGCCGTCGGGCATGTTTTCAACGATGCCGACCAGCCCCACAACATTGGCTTTTGCTTTGCGCATAGCCAAGGTTTTCATCACCCCCGCCACAACGCCTGCCCCGCCCATATCCATGGTCATTTCTTCCATGCCACCTGCGGGCTTGATGGAAATGCCGCCAGTGTCAAACACCACACCTTTGCCGACAAGGGCAAAGGGCTGTTCATCACCGCCACCCTGCCATTCCATGATCACCATCTTTGACGGGCTACGCGAACCGTGGCCCACACCCAAAAGCGCATGCATGCCCAGTTTTTCCATGTCTTTTTCTTCTAGTGTGGTGATTTTCAGGCCTAGGCTTTTTAAGGCTTCCAAGCGTGATGCAAACTCTGATGTCGTCAGAATGTTTGCAGGTTCGCTGACCAGATCACGGGTAAAGAACACACCTTCTGCCACTGCCGCTTTGGGTGCATAATCTTGTGCCACCTCATCTGCTTGGTTAACCATCACAGTAATAGCACCCTGCTTGGGCGCGGTAGAAGTTTTGTGGTCGTGGAAACTATATTGCCGCAAAGCACAGCCAAAAGCGATTTCAGAGGCGCGTTTGCCGGCACCCGCAAAGATCAGCATATTGGCCCCGCCTGCAGCTTTGCCGATATTGGCACCCGCAAGGCGTGCATCGTCTACAGTTACGCGTTTGGGCAGTTTAACCACCAGAACTTCGGGGGCTTTCATGCCCGCAGGCATAGACATCGCGTGACAAGCGGCATTGGGCATATCTTCAAACAGCTGGCTTTCAGCCAACCGTGTCAGGCTGCGTTTCATCAGCTTGTTCACACGGCGCGCACCCAACCCGATTTGGCCTGTAGGGGACATAAATACAGCCACTTTCCCGTCAAAATCGGCAATGGCATCCAAATCAGATTCGATAAAGCTGGGCGTTACAGGTACATTCATAATTAGGCTCCTAAGGGTCGTGTTTGTTGGTTACCACAAGACCTAGCGTGATTTAGCTGATTTGACCACAAGGGACTGTTGTTTCGCAAAGAAATCCTATAAGAAAACCGCAGACTATTTGTTTGTTTTAAGGGGCGTCACCGCGTGAAACTTGTTGATCGGTATATCGTGCGACAGCTTGCCGGCCCGTTCATATTCTTTTTATGCATATTCGGAGGGGTTTTATGGCTTAACCAAGCCCTTAATATCGTAGATGCCGTTGTTGAAAACGGCCAACCAGGTATGATTTTTGTAGAGCTCAGCCTTTATCTGTTACCGCGTGTTATCCAAAGTGTTTTCCCTGTGGCGGCCTTTGCTGCCGCCCTTTTCTTAACCAACCGGCTTTATGCAGAATCGGAATATGCCGTGCTGAAGGCGGCGGGGCAAACACCGATGCAATTTGCCCGCCCGTTTCTGATTTTTGGTATCATCAGCTTTATCATAGTGTCAGCCTTGGTGCATTTCATAACCCCAGCCAGCAACAATGCGTTTTATCAGCGCCAACATGAAATCCGGCAGGAATACCTGTCGCAACTGATCAAGGTTGGTGAATTTATCAACCCACAAAAAGGGGTCACTTTTTACTTTGGTAATCTGAATGATAATGGGCTGTTAGAGGATATTTTGATCAAGGAAACCACGGATAGTGGCTTACAGATAATTCACACGGCCCCCACCGGGCGGCTGGTAGATAACCCTGATGACGCAAAACTGGTTTTGATAGATGGCACGTTACAGCAATTTGATAAGGAAAGCCGCTTGCTGAATGTTGTACAGTTTGACAGCTTTTCCTACGATCTTTCACAGTTTTCAAAAAACCTGGGGCCGCGTACCATTAGCGTAAATGCAAAAGTTACAACTAGTCTGCCCTGGTTCATTGCAAGTGCCACACCCGAAAATCTGGGCTATGCCATAGAGGCACAATCGCGGCTGGTCAAAACCCTGTTTTCACTTCTAATGCCCCTCTTGGGGGCTGCGGTTTTGTTTTCGGGCAATTTCAGCCGTGCAGGGTTTTCTTATCGCATCATTTTCGCAATCAGCCTTTTGCTGGGGTTAAACACATTACGCGGTTTAACCGAAAGTTTTGTTGTTAAATCACCGTCTTTGTCTTTTGTCTTATACACGCCTGCAATAGGGTCATTGGGCATTATCTTGCTGTTGATCCTGATCAGCAGCAAAGGCTGGAGCGGGCAAACTATTCTGAACCATTTGAATAAAAACCAGGTGGCCACATGATTTTATACTGGTATTTCACCCGAAAGTTCATATCGGCTTTTATCCGGGTATTTTTAATCATCGGTCTGCTTATTTTCTTTGTGGATACGATGGAAAATATTAAAAACTTATCATCCGCAGGTATTACCTTACCCAAAGCTATTGCCCTGGCAAGTACACGGTCACCTTCCTTCATCCGTGAAGCCATGCCCTTGATTATAATGCTTTCCAGCCTGACCTTTTGCGTCTCTCTGGCGCGCACAAATGAGTTCATTATATTACGTGCTGCCGGTGTCTCGGCACTGAAAGGCTTGGGGTTTCCCATTTTGGCTGCATTTCTAATAGGCTTGATTTCGATCCTGTTTCTGAACCCGCTGGTTGCAACGTTTTCAGCCCATTATGACAGTCTGAAAAATACTTATCTTGGACGGGCCGAAAAAACGGTTTCCGTGAATGAAAACGGGTTTTGGCTGCGCCAGAAAACCGAAAACGGCTATATCGTGATTACCGCAAACCAAGCAGCACAAAACGGCAACAGTCTGCGTGATGTCACCATGATCAGGTTTGACGAAAATAATAAAGCTGTCAGCCGAATATCAGCTTCAACAGCAATGTTATCCAAAGGCGAATGGATACTGATACGCACGAAACAATGGGATATTTCATCTTCGGCAAGCAACCCGGAAGCCAGCTCTACCAAGACATCCATTATACGTGTGCCAACAACCATTACCAGTGAACAGATACTAGAAGGCTATCCAAAACCTGAAACTGTGGTGATCTGGGATTTGCCTAAATTCATCAAAGCGATGGATAATGCCGGTTTTTCATCGCGCCAGCACAGGGTTCATTTACAGATAGAGCTGGCCCGCCCGTTGCTATTTGCGGCAATGATCATCATTGGGGCCGTGTTCACCTTGCAAAACGCCCGACTGGGAAACTTGGGCATATCGGTATTATTAGCCCTGTTAAGTGGTTTTTCGCTACATTTCCTGCAAAACCTTGCTAGAACCCTAGGTGAGGCGGGAGAGATTCCGATATTTTTTGCTGCATGGGCACCCCCATTGGCCGCGTTATTAACGGCGATGGCTTTATTTTTGCACTTAGAGGATGGATAAGGCGCAATGAACTTGAAAAGACTATCAAGCATATTGCTGGCAAGCACGCTTTTATTATCCAGCCTATCGCAGGCATCTGCGCAATCAAAAGAACCCGTTGGCCTGCTTGCAGATAATGTGGATTATAATGCAGTGTCAAAAATCCTAACTGCCAAGGGTGGTGTGCGCGTTGTTTCCAATGGCCAGATATTATCCACGCAAAGCATTATTTATAACCAGATCACCGGAAAATTAACCGTCCCCAACGGTTTTACCATCACCAATGCTGATGGCAGCATCATGACGGGAACCAATGCAGAGCTGTCTGCGGAGCTGTCTACGAATATCATCAAAGGCGCGCGTATTCTGATTGCGGATCAGTTTCAGTTGGCCGCAGATCAGGCCCAATACAAAGGTAACCGCTTTAAGGTGCTTGACCGCGTTGTGGCCAGCACATGTTATATCGGCAAGCCCCGCTCGGCTGACAATAAACTGGCACCAGGTCAATGCGGGACAAAGCCGACACCCTTTTGGCAAATCAGATCTAAACGCGTTATTCATGACGAATTGGAAAGACGGCTTTATTTTGAAAATGCGTGGTTGGATTTTATGGGCGTACCAATTTTTTACGCCCCGTTATTACGTCTGCCTGACCCAACCGTTGGTCGTGCAACAGGCTTTCTGGTGCCCACGTTTTCAACATCTGATCTATTAAGTTTTGGCATAAAAATCCCATATTTCATTGCCATTGATGACCATTCAGATGCCACAGTTACCGCTTTCGCCTCATCCATTGGCAGCTTTGTAGTTGAAGGCCAATACCGACGCGAGACCAAACGGGGCAGTTATCAGTTTAACGGGGCACTGTTACTCGTGGACGACATAGAAAACACCCCGTTCCGATCATTGTTGCAAGGCAGCGGCCGGTTTGCGCTATCCAGTGATTATGACTGGGGTTTTGATATTGATGTGGTGTCTGACAAAACCTTTCGGGCGCAATATGGTTATGAAGACAAAGATCAAATATCTGCGCAAGACAGGTTGTTGTCAGAGCTGTTTTTGGAACGCAACCGCACCAACAGTTTCTTTCGGGTCAGCACATCCATTTTCCAAAGCCTGCGTACCAATGAAATTGATGCAGAAATTCCGCTGGTCTTTCCTGATGTCTATTTCCGAAATATTGCCGAAGACCCATTGTTGGGCGGTAAACTGGGGTACACGCTTCATACCACGACCCTGCTGCGTGATGCCGGCAGTCAGTTTTCGCGCATCGGTATCAGTGCTGACTGGCAACGTGAATGGCGTTTAAAGCAGGGTGTTCTGCTGGGGGCCCGCGCGTTGGTTGATGCAGAATACTACAGGCTTAGTAATAGTTATACGGGCTTTGCAGGCACAACAGCCAACCGGGTTACGCCCACGATTTCCGCAGATATAAGATGGCCGCTTTCGAAAACCATTGGCAGAGCAACCCACATTATCGAACCGATTGTGCAACTGGTCTGGAATGAAGACAGTCTGGATGCGGCACCCAATGAAGACGGTGTTCAGGTGGAATTTGAGGAAACCAATTTATTTTCCGTAAATCGCTTCCCCGGTTTTGACCAAACAGAATTGGGGCTTCGGGCGAATGTGGGTGTGAACTACACGATATATAACCCCTCAGGCTGGAATTTCGGTGCCACCGCAGGGCGGGTCTTTCGCAAACGGGATTTAGGGCAGTTTTCGACGGCCTCAGGTCTTGCAGGAAAAAACTCTGACTGGGTCAGTGCCTTTAGTTTACGTTTTCCAAAGACGTTTGAGCTGACAAACCGCACTTTGTTTGACAGTAAATTCAGCCTGTCCAAAAATGAAACCAGCCTGAATTTTATCTATAAAAAATGGCAAAGCGAAGCCACATATCTGCGGTTGCAAAAAGACGTTGTTGCAGGGGCAAGTGACAGACGCTCTGAAGCGGCGTTGAAATTGATCTACACACCGAATGAGAATTGGGAATATCTGGCGGAATGGCGCCATGATTTTGTGACCGACAGTGCTATTGAAGGCGCGTTTGGGCTGAAATATATAAATGAGTGCATAGAAATTGATCTTTCCCTCTCGCTTCAATATGCAGCCTCTGGTAATGTCACACCAACAAAGGAACTGGGGCTACAGGTCGCATTCTTGGGAATAGGCAATCAAGGGCGTGCTAAAGGGCGTAGAAAACGCTGTGCACTATAAATAAAGTGGTAAAACTATGAAAAAAATTACTCTTCTGGCATGTGGTATTTTCGCAGGGGTGTCTATTGCGTTTTCCACGCTTGCAGCCGGGGTATATTCACCTATTTATCAGGTGAACGGCGGGGTTGTTACCAAGTATGAACTGGAACAGCGCATAAAAATGCTACGCGCATTTGGCACTCGCGGTGATTTACAGGGTTTGGCACTTGAGCAACTTATTGATGATCGCTTGCGCTTTCAGGCAGCCAAACAGATTGGCATAACAACCAATGACGAAGAGGTACTTGGCGGTATGGAAGAGTTTGCGGCACGTGGTAACTTTAGTGCCGAACAACTTTTGGCCTACTTCCGCGAGCGCGGCGTACACCGCGAAAGCTTTGCAGATTTTGTGCGTGCAGGCATTCTTTGGCGCAATGTCATCGGGGCGCGTTTTGCATCCAAAGTGAATGTGTCGGATGAAGAAGTGGATGCGCGTCTGGACGTCAGTGCGGTTAGCTTTCCTAAAACGCTGAATGTTGCAGAGATTATTCTGCCCATATCAGAACGCGGTGCTTCAAAGACACGCGCCCTTGCCGACAGGCTTGCGCAAAACATTAAAAACAGCAACCAGTTTTCGGTGGCCGCCAAAAAGTTTTCAAAGTCCGATACAGCCATACGTGGCGGCTCAATGGGTTGGATCCCGCTGGGCACCCTGCCCGCACAAGTGGCTTCACGTGTATCCGCACTTGAACCGGGCCAAGTAACCGCCCCTATTTTGCTGGGAAGTGCGATTGCATTGTATCAATTACGCGGTGTGCGCGAAGCAAAATCAGCCAGTGAACAGGTGATTTCCGTAAGCTATCTGAAAGTGATTATGCCGGGGGGAAAATCCGGTCAGGCCGGGCAAATTGCAGCGGCGACCAAGTTGATTAACTCTGGCGATACCTGCCTTGATATGCAAGCAAACACATCAAAATTTGGTGAAAATGCTGTAACCAGCCAATCGTTGCCTGCAGCACAGGTTCCTGTGCGCATCGGTGCTGAAATAGCCAAACTGGATCCGAATGAGGCCAGTTATTATGTTGCCGACAATGGCGCAATCAACGTGGTTATGGTGTGTAACCGGGCCAAAGACCTGCCTGAAGGGGCGCGCGAACAAATTCGCAATGCACTGTTCAGCCAACGGGTTGGCAGTTTTGGCGATGGTTATCTGCAAGAACTACGTGGCGACGCTATCATTATTAAAAAATGACCCAAGCCATTGCACTAACCGCAGGCGACCCCAGCGGTGTTGGCTTGGAATTGTCGGGGCTTGCGTGGGCAAAGCTAAAAGATGAACAGCCATTTTTTCTGATCGCGGATCAATCCCATGTTAAAGCCGCCACCGATGTACCGCTGGAAATTATTAACAATCCAGATGAGGCGATAAATGCTTTCCAACGGGGCTTGCCCGTATTGCATCTGCCCTTTGCCGCCCCGCCAAACATTGGGCAAGAACACCCTGAAAATGCCAAGAACATTATTCAATCCATTGAAATGGCAGTGGAATTTGTATCGGCAGGCCAAGCGGCCGCCCTTTGCACCAACCCGATCAACAAGAAGGTTCTAAAACTTGGTGCGGGTTTTGCGCACCCCGGTCATACCGAGTTTCTGGCCCATCTTGGCGGGGTAAAAACCTCTGTAATGATGTTATGCGCACCAGAGCTGCGCACGGTTCCCGTCACCATCCACATCCCCCTTGCGCAGGTACAAGATACGCTGACAGATACGCTGATTGAAGAAACGCTGATCATTACACAACGCGCATTACTGCGTGACTTTGGTGTGAAAAACCCCAACATCGCCGTTGCAGGGTTGAACCCGCATGCGGGTGAAGGTGGCACAATGGGGCGCGATGAAATTGACCGTATTATCCCGTTGTTGAATAAGATGCGCACAAACGGCATGTCGATCACCGGCCCAATGCCCGCCGACACGATGTTTCACCCGCAAGCCCGCGCCAAGTACGATGTGGCCGTGTGCATGTACCATGATCAAGCTTTGATCCCATTGAAAACACTGAATTTTTCCGCAGGCGTAAACACCACGCTTGGCCTGCCGTTCATTCGCACCTCACCTGATCATGGCACCGCTTTTGATATTGCAGGCAAAGGTATCGCTGATCCCACCAGCCTGATCGAGGCCATAAGACAGGCCCATTTAATGGCCCAGAACAGAGCACATTATGACAGTATCCGCTGACGGTCTGCCGCCCCTGCGCGAAGTGATTTCCAAGCACGCATTGCGAGCACAAAAATCACTTGGGCAAAACTTTCTGCTGGATTTAAACCTGACAGGAAAGATCGCCCGCCAAGCCGGTGATCTAAGCAAGTGTGATGTGCTGGAAATTGGCCCTGGCCCCGGCGGGCTGACGCGCGCCCTGCTTTATGAAGGGGCGCGACGTGTTGTGGCGGTTGAACGCGACGAACGCTGCATGCCCGCATTGGCCGAAATTTCAGATCATTATGACGGACGGCTGAAAGTAATTTCCGGTGATGCACTGGCATTAGATCCAACCCAGTACCTGAACGGCCCGATCAAGATCATCGCCAACCTGCCCTATAATATCGGCACCGAACTGCTGGTGCGCTGGCTTACCCCACCGCAATGGCCGCCCTATTGGGATAGTCTGACGTTAATGTTCCAACGCGAAGTCGCAAAACGCATTGTGGCCCAGCCCGGCAGCAAGGCTTACGGGCGTTTGTCAGTGCTGGCACAATGGCGCAGCGACGCTAAAATTGTGATGGATCTACCGCCGCAAGCCTTTACGCCAGCCCCCAAAGTCTCTTCGGCGGTGGTACATATCACCAAGTGTGATAAGCCTAAATTTGATTGCAATGCCAAGATGTTGGAACGTGTCGTTGCCACCGCATTCAATCAACGCCGCAAAATGCTTAGGGCCAGTTTGAAATCCCTTGCACCTGATATTGAAGATCGCTTAAACGCCGTAGGCATACCGCCAACGGAACGCGCCGAGCAGCTGTCGGTTGAACAGTTCTGTATACTTAGCAATCAGTTTTGAAATCTATTCCGCAGCAGTTTCTGTTTTCGGCTGCTGATTAGGCTTTTCTGCCTCAACTGCCACAGGCTTTGGCGCTTCAGCCTTTGGCGCTTCAGGCTTTGTAATCTCAACCTTTTTAGCAGGCTGTCTTACGCGTTTCGGTTTCTTAACCGCATCCACAACAGGCTTGCTTTCAGGTGTTTCAACCAAATTGGGTTGCTCGGAGGTGCCCGGAAATAAATCATTCGCATTACCGGCAACATTCGGCTGTTCATCACCGGTTTCAGAGCCCGTATTCTGTTGATCTTTGGGTTTCTGGTTCTGCTGTTGGTTTTGATTTTGCTGGTGGTTTTTTTGGTTCTGCTGACGCTGCGCTTCATGGGCTTCGCGGCGTTCATCAATCTCACGCTGGGCGTCCGTTAGCATACGTGAATAATGTTCAGAGTGTTGCAGAAAATTTTCTGCCGCCACACGGTCGCCTGCCAAGGTCGCATCATGGGCAAGAGATTGGTATTTATCAATAATTTGCTGGGGCGTACCACGCACTTTGCCTTCGGGCCCAGCACTATCGAACACACGGTTCAAAACATTTGCAGGGTTGCCACGACGGTTATTATTCTGGTTATTATTGTAGTTTTTATTACGTGAGCGTGATTTGTTAGATGATCTCATGTGATCAGGTTGCCTTATGCGAATTTTGAAATTTGCGTCTTATCGACGAAGTCCCGTTTTGCTATGGGGTTTACTGGATGAGATCATATCAATCATCCTATGTGCAAGATTATATCTAACAAATATACCTATACAAGTCCTAAACGCAAAAATTGACTGCTTTAGCGGTAAATAAGCAGGTTTATGCCTTTTTAACACAGATAACCCGGTCTTTGCCCGCCATATCCTGAATGCAAAATCCATCAGAGTAACCGTTATCAGAAAATATCTGTAAAGCTGACTTTGCTTGATCATAGCCAATTTCCAGAAACATACGGCCATTAGCCAACAGATAATCCGCAGCATTTTGTGCAATCATACGGTATGCTTCCAGCCCATCGCCTTCGGGGGTTAGTGCCATGCGCGGTTCCCAGTCGCGCACTTCGGGTGCCACGGTTTGCATCGCATCCGCAGTAATATAGGGCGGGTTACTGACGATCAGATCAAACTGCCCTGTGACATTTGAAAACCAGTTGGATTGCTTCAGGCTAGCGCGCGCCGTAAGCCCTAACGCGTCCGCGTTTTTCTGGGCGATATCTATCGCCTTTGGCGACATATCCACCCCAAGCCCCTTTGCTTGTGGCCACTCTGCCAACAAAGTCAGCAATATGCAGCCAGAGCCGGTGCCTAAGTCCAAAAGGCTTATAGCGGGGCCTGCTTTCAAGACCTCTTCGATTAAAGTTTCCGTGTCAGGTCTGGGGTTTAAAACATCCGGGGTAACAATAAAATTCCGCCCCCAAAATTCCCGCACACCGATGATTTGGGCAACTGGTTGCCGCCTATAACGGCATTCAATCGCATCTTGGAAAATGGCACTTTGTTCTGCACTGACCAGGTCATCTGATCTGGCGGCCAAAAGCCCGCGATCAACATCCAACGCGTAAGCCAGCAACACCCGCGTATCTGTGGCTGCATCATCGCCCAACACGGGTTGAAGACGTTTTAAACCTTGATTTAACAAGGTTTTAACCGTTTGGGTCACGGATTAAGCTCTGCCAGTTTTTGCGCCTGATCATCGGCAATCAACGCATCAATGGTTTCATCCAGATCGCCCTGCATAATCTGATCCAGCTTATAAAGCGTCAGGTTGATACGGTGGTCGGTCATGCGCCCTTGCGGGAAATTATAGGTGCGAATGCGTTCTGAACGATCGCCTGACCCCACCTGCCCTTTGCGGGTGGCCGAACGTTCTGCGTCGGCTTCTTGGCGTTTAAGATCATAAAGCCGCGTGCGCAATGTTTGCATCGCTATTTCGCGGTTGCGATGTTGGGATTTTTCCGCCGACACCACCATTATCCCGGTAGGAATATGCACAATGCGCACCGCACTATCGGTGGTGTTTACGTGTTGGCCGCCAGCACCGGATGCCCGCATGGTATCAATGCGCAAATCCGTGGCGGGCAGGTCAATATCCACCTCTTCGGCTTCAGGCAAAACGGCTACAGTGGCCGCCGATGTATGCACCCGGCCGCCGCTTTCTGTCGTCGGTACACGCTGCACACGGTGAACCCCGCTTTCAAATTTCAACCTGGCAAATACCCCCTTACCTTTGATATTGGCCACGACTTCGCGGTAGCCGCCCAGCTCTGTTTCGGCAATGTCGATTATTTCCATTTTCCAACCAACCGAATCGCAATAGCGCTGGTACATGCGCAGCAAGTCGCCCGCAAACAAGGCCGCTTCATCACCGCCCGTTCCAGCGCGTATTTCTAAGACGGCAGAGCGTTCATCCGCTTCGTCTTTTGGCAACAAGGACAGTTGTAATTCATGTTCGGCTTTAGGCAGTGCCGAACGCAGTTCCGGTAATTCTTCTTCTGCCAGTTCTTTCATTTCAGGGTCTGACAGCATCTCTTCCGCATCTGAAATACCAGTTACAAGATTTTGATATTCATATATTTTATCAACAACAGGTTTTAAGTCTGAATACTCTTTTGACAGAGTGGCAAAATCATCGTTTACCGATCCATCCGCCATTTTGGCTTCAAGAAATTCAAACCGCGCGGTGATCTGCATCAATTTATCTTCTGGTATCATGGGGCTGACATTGCGTGTCTTCGACCCTTGGTCAAGGGCCTGCATTACTTTTTAAGCATTTTATGCTAAAATGATCCTATGAAATGGTTTATTACAATTATTATTACTTTCAGCAGCATTGCAGCCTTTGGGCAAGAAGTTAAAATTCCTTACCCTGATTGTTATTGCACAGATAAAACCGGGGCACGTGTGGAATTGGGCACGACGGTCTGCATGGAAGTTGATCACCGCAGTTTTATTGCACGATGTGAGATGTCTTTGAACAATCCAATGTGGCGCGAAATTAAGCAGGATTGCTTATCTTCCTAGCTGCAACAGCCAATCATCAATGCGCCGCTTATTAACGCCTAAATCGGAATAGCCAAAGCGAGACCGTGAAAATATTTCCAGCCGGGATTGCTTAGTTCCAACAGGAACCACCTTAACCGTTATATAATCTGGATAGCTGATGATCTTTGTGCGCTGCACATATGTGATCATCTGATCATCAACAGTTCCCGCAATACGTTTAACACGTGGTTGCGAAAGCACGAAGTCGTCAAACATCTTGGTTAATTCAGGGGTAATCATGTCGAACACAGGCGATGTCATGCGGTATTCATTCGGTTTGCCCGATGCCACCGCCGTTACCGGGTCTTGATGCACCACGTCAATATTGACGGGGGCAAAGCGCACATAGGCCAGTATCAGAAGCGGGACGACGGTAATTATGATTAAAACTGTCGTCATTCCAGACCTCATTCTGCGGCGGTTTCTTCAGCCTCAAGCGCATCCAGTTCAACTGCACGTTTTTCAACCAGCTCTACAATGTGATCCACCATATGCTTATTGCCAAGCTTATGATCTTGCTTGCCGGCCACGTAAACCATGCCGGAACCTGCCCCGCCGCCGGTAAAACCCACATCTGTCATCAATGCTTCGCCAGGGCCGTTAACCACACAGCCGATGATTGATAGCGACATCGGGGTTTTGATATGTTCAAGGCGTTTTTCCAAAGCTTCCACAGTTTTGATCACATCAAAACCCTGACGCGCACAACTGGGGCAAGAAATAATGCTGACCCCGCGATGGCGTAATCCCAAAGATTTCAGAATTTCATACCCGACTTTCACCTCTTCCACAGGATCAGCCGACAGGGATACGCGGATCGTATCGCCAATACCCATCCACAACAGATTACCCATCCCGATCGCCGATTTAATGGTACCTGAAGTCAAGCCGCCCGCCTCAGTAATCCCCAAATGGATCGGGGCATCCGTGGCCTCGGCCAGCCCTTGATAGGCTGCGGCTGCCATAAAAACGTCAGAGGCTTTTACCGAAATTTTATATTCATGAAAATCATTGTCCTGCAAAATACGGATATGATCCATGCCACTTTCGATCATCGCATCTGGGCAAGGTTCAGCATATTTATCCAACAGGTGCTTTTCTAAAGACCCCGCATTCACCCCGATACGAATGGAACAGCCGTGATCTTTGGCCGCTTTAATTACTTCGGCCACCCGTTCGGGTTTGCCGATATTGCCGGGGTTGATCCGCAGACACGCCACACCTGCATCCGCCGCTTCAATCGCGCGTTTATAATGAAAATGAATGTCGGCCACGATGGGCACAGGGCTTTCACGTACAATCTCATACATCGCGGCAGTTGATGCTTCATCGGGGCAAGATACCCGCACAATATCAGCCCCAGCTTCTGCACAAGCCTGAATTTGTTCAATCGTTGCCTTCACATCTGTGGTCAGCGTGTTGGTCATGGTTTGCACAGTGATCGGGGCGTCGCCGCCAACGGGCACAGAGCCCACATGAATTTGTCGGCTTTTTCGGCGGTATATATTGCGCCACGGGCGGATTGGATTATGGGTCATAAATGTACGCTCTACCACGGATAGTTAAAGCTTCATTATAGTATGGCAGGCAAACGTCAACAGATGCTAGTTGTTTTGAAGGTCATTCAAGATGGCTTCCGCCGTTAAATCTTGTGTCGCATTAAGTGGCGGCGCAAGCGGTTCCGAGAATAAATCCAGAACCTCACTATAGTTTTCTTCAATGTCACTTTGGGTTAAGGTAACTTCACGCGCTACACTACCCTTAGCCCCAGCCGGGCCATAGGTTTTTTCGCCGATCATAAAGTAAACCGCGCCAGAGTTTCCAGCTTTTAGCATTGGCCCTTGCAGCCCCTCAGGCAACCTGTATCTTTCGCCAGCATTCAGTATTTTTTCAAATAATACACTGCTGTCGGGTAAATAGATCCTGATCCATGCCGGGCGTACGGCGACAATATCCACGCTTGGGGGGCCTTGTTCAACAATGGCAACAGGCCCATCCGCTTGTGCCGATACCAGAATAATCGAACTTGGGTTTTGAGCATAAGTGCCCATGCTTTCAGGATTAATCGTAGAGATAGGGCCGTCGCGCGCAATCACACTTGGTAAATCAAGTTCCTGCGGACGATATAGCTGATCCAAAGAAACAACCGGGCCTGATGATGCTTCAGACGTTGTGGTTTGACCCAGTACAGGCCCTATATCATTCGAAGAATTGCCATCAGCCAAAACCGAAATATCTGATGTCACGCCCGGCACCTCATTTACCGGGGCAAACTGCACTCTTTGCACTTCTTGCAATACTTTCCAGCCGCCATAGCCAAGTGCCCAAAGCAATAACAACAGCACAAGTATCGAACCGATGGCAGAAAATGATATGGTCTCGTACCAACGTTGTGTCGGCAAAGTAATCGGCCCCATTGTGATCTTATTGTGGGCCTTCGCAGCACCTTGCTGGTTATTTTTATGTTTGACTGTTTTTCGAATATTTGCACCAGGCTTGATATTTTCAAAGCCTGTTTCCTGGCAAAACTGGGTGTAGGCTTTATCGGCATCCAGATTAAGATATCGCGCATAAGACCGCACATATCCCGCAACAAAACCTTTGGTATCAAAAACCGATAAATCGCCGTCTTCTATCCCGGCAATATATTTAATGCCAATTCTGATATCTGCCTGAACATCTTCCAATGATTTTCCTGCAGTTGCCCGTTCCCCACGCAACATATCCCCCAAAGCCAACGGGTATTCATCAAATCCTTTTGGACGAAAATCTACAGCCGATGTCGTCATGGCTAAATACCTAATTCCTGCGCTCAATTACCTCGAATCGAGAAGGTTTACCCTTCTTCAAGGCCTATGTAACATAGTTTGCACGGTAAATCACCCCTATGTCTTAAACATAGGTTAACCCGCCAGTTTTGAGCGGTTTAATGCGCATTGCCCCCACAGCCCGTCAAGTGCCACAACTAAATCACGGATCATCGCATCTGTATGCACAGGCGACGGGGTGAACCGCAGTCTTTCAGTGCCGCGCGGCACGGTTGGAAAGTTAATCGGTTGTACATAAATGCCGTGCTCTTCCAGCAGCAAGTCAGACAGCATTTTGCATTTCACAGGGTCGCCCACATGGATCGGCACGATATGGCTGCCATAATCTGAAACCGGCATCCCCAAAGCTTTCACTTGTGTCTTCAGGTTTTGTGCGCGTTGCTGATGGGTTTCGCGCAGTTCAGGGTGATCCATAAGGTATTTCACCGAAGCGTTTGCACCTGCCGCAATCACCGGGGCCAGTGAGGTGGTGAATATAAAGCCGGGCGCATAAGACCGGATCGCATCTGCAAGCGTCGCGTTACACGCCACATAACCGCCCATTACACCATACGCTTTTCCAAGTGTGCCATTAATCATATCAATGCGCCCTGCCAGCCCGTCACGTTCTGTAACACCGCCACCACGCGCACCATAAAGCCCGACCGCGTGCACCTCATCAATATATGTCAGGGCATTAAACTCATCTGCCAGATCACAGATTTCTTTGATCGGGCCAAAATCCCCGTCCATTGAATAAAGTGATTCGAACGCGATCAGTTTCGGGGCCTCTTTGGGCGCGGCTTGTAACAGTTCGCGCAGGTGGGCCACATCATTGTGGCGGAAAATATGTTTTTCACCAAAACCGTGCCTAATACCTTCAATCATCGACGCGTGATTCAGCGCGTCAGAATAAATAATCAGGCCCGGGAATAGCTTGGGGAGTACCGAAAGAGTTGCTTCATTGGCGTTATAGGCGGATGTGAAAACCAAAGCCGCTTCTTTGCCATGTAAATCCGCAAGTGTGGTTTCCAGTTCTTTATGGAACGCTGTGTTGCCCGAAATATTGCGTGTGCCACCAGAACCCGCACCAGCACTTTCAATCGCAGCGTGCATGGCCTTTTGAACAACAGGGTTTTGCCCCATGCCCAGATAATCATTGCCGCACCAAACCGTAATTTCGCGCTGTTCACCAGATGGCATTGTCCAGACCGCTTTTGGAAAATGTTGGTTTATGCGGCGTATATTGTGAAAAACGCGGTAACGCCCTTCTTCATGAAGTGCGTTTAGTGCAGTATCTATCTTGGCTTGGTAGTCCATTTTACATTCCTTGCAGCTAAGGAATATATAACGTCAGAGTTGTATGATTGCACTTATCAAAAATGCCGCAGCAAAAATGTCGCGGCTTGTGTGATGTGAATGCCAAAAATCAGTTGTGGAAAGCAATGTGAGATACAGTTGCTAGTAAATATACCGTATCTGGTCACCCCAATAGTGTTCCAGCCGTCGCAAAGCGTGGTTAAGGTCGCCCAAATCCAAATCGCCCAGAACGTCTTTGCCCAAAATACCCGCAGAATGCCGTCCGAACAGATCAGCCACCACAGTACGGATATGCTGCCCCCTGTCAGACAGGCGCACACGCACTGAACGGCGGTCAATTTCGCAGCGTTTATGCTCCATATATCCTGATTCAACCAGCTTTTTCAGGTTATATGACACATTCGACCCTTGATAATAGCCGCGCGATTTCAATTCGCCCGCCGTGACCTCGTTCTCGCCGATATTAAACAACAACAAGGCCTGTACTGAATTAATGTCCAGTAGGCCCAGACGTTCAAATTCATCCTTGATCACATCCAATAACAAACGATGCAGCCGCTCTACCATCGAAAGCGTTTCTAAGTATGACCCTAAAAAATCGCTGCCCTGATGGGTCACGGCATCAAGGGCCAGATTTTCATGTACACTCATATTTCACTCCGACAATAACTGCTCAGAACCTTTATTGACGGCAAAGTGAAAACAACTGGTTAAATTATGTAAGTTTTTTAGATAAAAAATGGTTTTGCACCCGTGACAACGCCTGTTTCAGCTCATCCGGGGTGTCGTGTTGGCCCGTAAACCATGCCAGCAAGTCTTGATCGTGTTCGGCCATCAATATCTCATGTGCGTCAAGCTCTGCCTTGGTCAAAGACGCCATTGCCTCATCCGCGAAAGTGCCGAACATCAGGTCCATTTCCTTAATACCCCGCCGCCAAGACCGCAGACGCAGTCTTTTTAATCGTATCTCGTGGTTTTCAGTCATATCGCACCTCTTTTACCGTTAAATACCGCAGTGCAAAAATTTCACAAGACCAGACTTGCGGGGCTTTTGCCATCCTCTTACAAGATAGATAACAGCAAAAGGAAATTGCCCGATGTCATTTTTGTCAAAAACTTTAGATCGTGTAAAACCGTCACCAACCATCTCTATTTCCACAAAAGCGGCTGAACTGAAAGCGGCAGGCAAGGATGTGATCGCCCTTAGTGCGGGCGAGCCTGATTTTGACACACCTGACAACATCAAGGATGCGGCTAAAGCGGCAATAGATGCAGGCAAGACAAAATACACCGCCCCCGACGGCATTCCTGAACTGAAACAAGCGGTTTGCGACAAGTTGAAACGTGATAACGGGCTGGATTACACCCCCAAACAAGTTTCTGTTGGAACAGGCGGAAAACAAATACTTTACAATGCTTTGATGGCCACTCTTAATCCAGGTGACGAGGTGGTAATCCCCGCGCCTTACTGGGTTTCCTACCCCGATATGGTACTGCTTGCAGGCGGCACGCCGGTGATTGCGCCAGCGACAATGGATAACGCTTTCAAACTGACCCCAAAACAGCTGGAAGCGGCGATTACGCCTAAAACCAAATGGCTGATTTTCAACTCTCCTTCCAACCCGTCGGGGGCTGGGTATTCACGCACTGAAATGAAGGCCTTGACGGATGTTCTTGTGCGTCACCCCCATGTCTGGGTGATGACCGACGATATGTATGAACATCTGGCCTATGACGATTTCAAGTTTTGCACCCCCGCCGAGGTTGAACCGAAATTATATAACCGCACCTTAACCGTGAACGGCGTGTCCAAAGCCTATGCGATGACAGGCTGGCGCATTGGCTATGCCGCAGGGCCTGAACCTTTGATCGCCGCGATGTGCAAAATCCAGTCGCAAAGCACCTCAAACCCTTGTTCGATCAGCCAATGGGCCGCCCTAGAGGCCTTGAACGGCCCACAGGATTACATTGAAATGAGCCGCCCTGTCTTTGAAACCCGCCGCGATCTTGTGGTCAAAATGTTAAACGATGCCAAAGGCATAACCTGCCACACCCCCGAAGGGGCGTTTTATGTATACCCGTCGATTGCCGAATGTATCGGCAAAACAGCCCCATCGGGAAAGATCATTGAAACGGATGAAGATTTTGCAACCGAATTGCTGGAACACCACGGCGTCGCCGTGGTTTTCGGGGCCGCTTTCGGTCTTAGCCCCAACTTTCGCGTCAGCTACGCCACATCAAATGAAGCCCTGACAGACGCATGCACCCGCATCCAGAAATTCTGCGCATCGTTGACCTAAAGTAAAAGCCACCGTAAAATGAGAAAAAAGGTAAGTAGACATATGACAGGCAATTCAGGTTTATTTTTTCGTACCCGTGAAAACGGTGCGGCAGTGTTTCGGGTTGATACCGAGAACCGCCAACGTCGTTTGGAATTACAGCAAATTGCGGTTGTGAACATCCGCAACGGTAATGTGAAACCCCAAGGCGACCAGATACCGACCGCCACCGAGCGCAATGAAATGGACGCCTGGATAATTGCGCGACGTAAAACTCTGTCGGCGCGCAAAGTCGATGACATCAAGCGCGCCACAGATCATTTGAATGAGACCGCCCAATGGGTGCAATCAGACGCCACGGACGAGCAGATCGAACAGTTCTCTGGCGATCTGCTGATGGCGATGCATGATTTGCGTTCGGTTCTGGTGCGCAAGAAATCCAACATTCTGTTAAAAAAATAACCCGCAATATCGGCCTATGCAGATGATAATTTGTAACTTTAACTAAGATTTAAAGGATACTATGTCTAAATTTCAAAAGATCCCGATTATCCTGGCTTTTATCGGGTACATTTTCGTTTGCTATCAAACCGCGCAATATGGCGGCATCCGCAATGTATTGGTTGTCACCATAGGGCTGATCGCGGGATTTTCCTTATACCACGCGGCCTTTGGTTTCACTGGTGCATGGCGGCGCATTATTTCAGAACGGCGCGGCGTTGGCTTGCGGGCGCAAGTTATTTTACTTGGCCTGACCGCCCTTTTCACCATCCCGATGATCGGCTGGGGCAGTGCCGGTGGCTTTGTGCAACCTGTTGGTATTGCCCTGATTTTCGGGGCATTCCTGTTCGGTATCGGCATGCAAATGGGCGGCGGTTGTGGCTCTGGTACGCTTTTCACCGTTGGTGGCGGCAGCACACGTATGGTGATCACCTTGATATTCTTTATCATCGGCTCAATGATCGGTGTCGCCCATGTGGGGTGGTGGCGCGCATTGCCCAGTCTTGGGCGCATCGACATGACCCACCAGCTTGGCCCTATCCCCGCACTTTTAATCACATTTACCTTACTTGCGGCAATCTGGATAGGATCCGTAATGGTTGAACGCCGTGCGCACGGCAGCCTTGAAAAAGGCCGCGCAACTGGCTCGATTATTTCAGGGCCGTGGTCACCGTGGATGGGCGCCATTGCACTGGCTTTTGTCGGCATCGCCACCGTATACGTTTTGAACCGCCCATGGGGTATCACACAGGCATTCAGCTTTTGGGGTGCCAAAGTAGCGAACGGGTTGGGCTACCCGATTAGCGATATACCCTATTGGCGGGTATCCGACAGATTGCTTGGGCGCAGCGTGTTTCAGTCAACCACCTCGATCATGAATTTCGGCATTATGCTGGGGGCCTTGTTGGCCGCAGGGCTGGCCAGCAAATACGCCCCCGTGTGGCGGTTAAACCGATATGAGGTTCTGACCGCGATCATCGGCGGCCTGTTAATGGGCTTTGGTGCCCGACTGGCGGGGGGCTGCAATATCGGGGCCTATTTGGGCGGTGTCGCATCTGGCAGCGCACACGCATGGGTTTGGGCGCTATTTGCTTTTGGCGGCAGCTCTTTAACCGTCTATTTGCGCACCCCCCGCCGCACGGCGTAAATTGCTGGCAGTCCGTAAAATCGACGCCAAAAACGCGCCACCGATCACCGATCAGGCATTTGCCAGTTCTTATGCCCGACTTTGCGCCTGCGAAGCCTTAACGCCAGACCAATGGCAACACCTACACTGATGGCGACGGTTAAATCCACCAAAACAGTCAAAGACAGGGTGATCAGCAACAGAACCCTGTCACCAACAGGTGCAGACCAATAAGAACGCCACTTATGTGGCTCGCACATATTCCAGGCGGTTATAATTAACAATGCCGCCAAAGCCGGCATTGCCAGATAGCCGGCCAAGGGCGCGGCAAATATCATCACCATAAGGATAACCAGCGCGTGTATAATACCTGCCACAGGTGTTTTGCCGCCTGCCTTGATATTCGTCGCAGTGCGTGCAATCGCCCCGGTTACGGGCATTCCACCAAACAATGACGACGCAATATTGGCGACACCTTGGGCCACAACCTCGGCATTGGGGCGGTGCTGGCCGGCAATCATCCGGTCTGCGACCATTGCCGACAACAAGGATTCAACACCTGCAAGAAAAGCAATGACCACCGCAGATGGAAACAGTTCAATCATACGGTCGATTGAAACCGATGGCAGGCTTGGCAAAGGCAGGTGGTTGGGCAAAGCCCCGAAACGTAATTCAATCGTATCCACAGGCATGTTAAGAAAAACCACAAGAGCCGAGCCAAAGGCCATAGCAACAATAAGCCCCGGCAGCTTGGGGGCTGCACGGCGCAACACCACAATCAAAACCAGCGTTACCAAAGCAACCATGATGGTTGAAAGGTTGTAACTGCCGCGAACATCCCAAAGTGCTGCGGTTTTATCAATGAAATCGGCAGGGATTTTATCCAGCGAAAGCCCGAAAAAATCCTTTAACTGGCTTGTTGCAATGATGATGCCGATACCGATGGTAAAGCCGTTAATTACCGCCTCGGGGACATAGGCAATTAGGTTGCCTGCCCTGAAATAGCCCGCAATCAGCAAGATCAGCCCGGCCATAAAGGTTGCAAGTACAAGGCCATCATATCCATGCGTGGCAATGATACCGTAAACAACAACGATAAACGCCCCGGTCGGCCCGCCGATCTGTACCCTGCTACCGCCCAGAAGCGAGATAAAGAAACCGCCGATAATGGCCGTGACCAACCCTTGTGCAGGATCGGCCCCCGATGCGATTGCAATGGCCAAGCTTAATGGCAGGGCAACCATAGCCACAGTAATGCCAGCCATCAGATCAGTTGCAAATAAAGGCCACGAATAGGCTTGAAGCGTTGATACAATTTTTGGAGTTCTCATACGGTATTTATTAACAATAAAAAAATATGGTTAACAAGGGAATAATCACACTAACAAAACGCCTGCTACACGTTTTGGTTGTTTCAAAACCATGATCAAGATCAAAGAAATTACTGACATTTTATGGTTAAATGCCCACAGATACTATCCTAAACCTACTATGAAACGAAGGGATAAGAGCATGAAACGATTAATAACAGCCATTACATTCACCGCGCTTTCTATAGCAGGCCCTGCTTTTAGTGCAGGCGATCTTAGCCGCGCCAATGTCATTGATGTTGTACTTGAAATGGGCAGTAACGACGATGGTATGTATTTCAAGCCAAATAACTTTGAGTTTGAAACTGGCCGAGCTTATAAACTGATCCTGAAGAATGTGGATGAGATCAAGCATGAAGTATCCCTACACGAAATGGGTGAACGTATATTCACGCGTAAAATCGAAGTATCCGATACGCAGGGCAATTTTATCGCGGAAATAAAAGGCAGTATAGTTGAAGTAGAAGTTGGGGCTGGACAAACTGTTGAATGGTTCTTTGTGCCCGTCCAAACAACCAGCGGCCCTATTGAAATCACCTGCGAAATTCCGGGCCACTACGAGGCAGGCATGCACGCAACAGCTGTCATCAAATAGCTGACACCTGTCTACATACCAACAAATATGGGCCAAGAAACATCTTGGCCCATATAATTTTAACCGCTTTTCTTATTTCCGCCGCGCCACCATGCCAAACAAATCGCGTGGATCGTCTGGGTCTGCCAGCATATCCAGCGGTTCAAAGAACGGATGCTCTTTGATTTTATCGCTGATAAACCGCAGGGCTGAAAAGTCTTCAATGGCAAAGCCCACACTGTCAAACAAGGTGATCTGGCGGGCATCCGTGCGCCCTGCCGCCTGCCCCAACATCACTTGCCATAGCTCCGTTACAGGATGATCATCATCTAATTGCTGAATTTCACCTTCAATACGGGTTTGCGGTGGGTATTCCACAAAAATATCCGCGCGGGTCAGAATATCGCGGTGCAATTCGGTCTTGCCGGGGCAATCGCCCCCAATGGCGTTAATATGCACGCCAGCCCCCACCATGTTATCGGTCAGAATGGTCGCGCACAGCTTGTCAGCGGTGCAAGTGGTGATGATCCCTGCCCCTTCAATTGCCTGCTCGCCGGAAGTGCAGGCAATAACGGTTAAACCCACATCAGACAGGTTTTTCACCGCCTTGATCGTGGCCGCAGGATCAATATCGTAAAGCCGTACCGTATCAACGCCGCAAATCGCTTTGAAAGCCATCGCCTGAAACTCGCACTGCGCCCCGTTGCCGATCATCGCCATGGTTGTGGCCCCCTTGGGCGCCAGATATTTCGCTACCAAGGCAGAGGTCGCCGCCGTGCGCAACGCCGTCAAAATTGTCATTTCAGTCAGCAAAATCGGATAGCCGTTGCTGACACTGGACAAAACACCAAAGGCCGTTACCGTCTGAAAACCCTCTTTCATGTTTTTCGGGTGACCATTCACATATTTAAAACCGTAATTATCGGCATCTGCCGTCGGCATCAATTCAATCACGCCCTCATCGGAATGTGACGCCACACGCGGGGTTTTATCAAACTCCGGCCAGCGTTTGAAATCAGCTTCTATATAGTCGGCCAGTTCAAGCAAAACGGCTTCAACGCCAATGCGGTTTACCAGCTTCATCATATTATCGACAGAAACAAACGGCACAAAGGCCAAGGCGGATGGTTTAGGATTTGTCATATCAATAGCTTCCAGTTTTACGGTCAAGTACACGGCGGCCAAACAAGCTGGCGGTTAAATCAGTTAGCAAACGCGCAGTGCGCCCGCGTTCATCCAGAAACGGGTTCAGTTCAACCAGATCAAGTGAGCTGACCAAGCCGCTATCATGCAGCATTTCCATGATCAGATGGGCCTCACGAAAGGTGCAGCCGCCCGGCACCGTGGTGCCCACCGCAGGGGCAATGCTTGGGTCTAGGAAATCCACATCAAAGCTGACATGCAATAGGCCGTTTTCGGCAACAACCTTTTCAAGAAACTCGCGCAGCGGGGCGGCAATACCCCGTTCATCAATCGCACGCATATCATGCACGGTAATCCCCAGTTTCTCTATGTTTTTAGCCTCGGCAGGGTCAACCGAACGGATACCCATCATGCAAATATTGTTGGGGTCAACAGGGGCTTCCAGTTTCGGAAAAGCCTCAAATCCGGGGCGGCCTGTGAAATACGCCACTGGTGTGCCATGCAGGTTGCCACTGGCGGTACTGCCGGGCGTATGCAAATCAGGATGCGCGTCCAGCCACAGCACAAACAACGGGCGGCCTTGCTTTTTGGCATGCCGCGAAACCCCTGAGACAGTTCCCGCAGACAGGCTATGGTCGCCGCCCAGAAAGATCGGGAAATCCGATGCCTCAGCCGCCTTGAAAGCCGCATCACTTAAGGTTTGCGTCCAACCGACAGTTTCCGCCAGATTATGCACCGCCGCATTAGGATGGTCTGAAACATTCACCGATTTAGCGGCAAAGTCACCCATATCGGTGACCTGCCAACCCAGCCCTTTCAACACCTCAGGCAAACCCGCAGTCCTAAAGGCCGCAGGCCCCATCAAGCACCCCGGTTGGCTGGCCCCTGTTTGCACAGGTGCCCCTAAAATATGGCAATGTTTACTGGTCATTTTCGTGATCCTGATTCATTTCCATCTCAAGATAGATGCCTAAAATGCACCAGATCAGCCAAAGTTATGTACAAAATACTTAATAAACTGTATATTGTGCATATATGATTGAACAAATGGATAAATGATGATCGAAATCACCCAAACCGACCGTCGCCTGTTGGCTGCCCTGAAAAACAACGCACGCGCCTCTTTTACAGAGCTGGCCGCAGCCACAAGAATATCACGCGCCACAGTGAAATCCCGCCTGACACGCCTGATCGACGGCGGCGTCATCCGCCGCTTTACCATTGAAACCGATCTGGAAGACCGTGACAGCGTACGTGCAATGACCACCGTTGAATTACAAGGCTCGATGTCGCGTAAAGTAATCCGTGATCTGCGCAAAATTCCCGAAGTAGCATCGCTGCATTCCACCAATGGAAAATGGGATTTAGTGGCGGAAATACGCACTGAAAACCTGCAAGGGGTAGATCGTGTTTTACGCCAAATTCGTGAAATATCAGGCGTGTTAAATTCAGAAACAAGTTTGCTGCTGGATGTCGCCTGAAAAAATTACACACATTTATGACGGCACTGAATTATGAAATGCCGCTGTGCTTCCTGTAATAATTTACAAAACTGTGCTAGGCTAGCATGGAAATCTGATGGGAGAGTGCTATGAATATTTACCCAAGTATAGAATTACAAAATGGCCGTTGTGTAAGTTTGCACAGGGGCCGGTTGGATGAGCCGCAAATCTGGCATATTGATCCGGTTGAAGTGGCTAAAAGCTATGCCCAAAAAGGTGCCGAGTGGGTACATATTACTGATTTTGATGCCATAGCGGGCAATGATATGAACGCAGAGCTTGTGCAAAATATCATTCAACATTCAGGCGCATCCATACAATACGGCGGCGGTTTTCGGGCACTTCATCGCATTTCCGAATGGGTAGATCACGGTGTTAGCCGGGTTGTTATCGGCACACTTGCGGTCATGGCCCCCGACATTGTTAAACAAGCCGCCAAGCTTTACCCCGACCAGATTGTGATCGCGGTTGATGTCTACAAGGGCAAAGTGATGAGTGACGGTTGGCGCAAGCCCAGTGCCATTACGCCCGAAGCGTTTATCCGTAGTTTCGAAAAAGATCCTTTGGCCGCTATCATCGTCTCGGATATTGATGCCGATCTGGAAGAAGCCGATGATAGCCTTGCCTTGATCACTCAGTTGGCAGGCATCGCAAAAGCCCCGGTCATTGCACGCGGCCTGTCCCGAGCACTGGATGATATCGCGCGTTTAAAATACGTGCCATATGTATCAGGTGCTTTGATCGGGCGGGCACTTTTCAACCAGACAATCAATTTGGAAGACGCAATTAAGCTGGCGCACAGACAAGAAGAAATTGCTGATTTTATTTGATTAAACTGGCAGTATTGTTGTCGATTTAATCTCTTCCATCGACAACAATGCCGTCACGTTGAAAATCTTCACTTCTGAAATTAGCGCCTGATAAAAATCATCATAGGCTTTGGCGTTTTTTACCCGTACTTTCAAGATGTAATCAATGTCGCCTGCAAGCCGGTGCGCCTCTAAAACTTCAGGGCGTGCCATCAGGGTTTTCACAAACTTTCCCTGCCATTTACTGTCATGCTCAGAGGTGCGCACCAGCACAAAGAAACATGCCTCTAACCCCAGTTTTTGCGCATCTAAAATCGCCGTGTTTGCCTTGATCAACCCCGATGCACGGTGCTTGCGGATACGGTTCCAAACAGGCGTTTTTGACGCCCCGACTTTGCGCGCAATATCATCCAGACTTTGCGACGCATCCGCCTGCAATTCCTTTAAAATCTTGCGATCTATTGCATCCAGTTGGTCTGCCATTCCGTTTTTCCTTTAAAAACAAAACGAATTCATCTTAATTCGTCATCACATAGGATAATATTTCTATTTAAGCCGCAAGTACAGCCCGATTATGGAATAATATTCTGATTAATCTATATATCAGTGAAACAAACAAAGGAATGCCGCCCATGCGCCATTTTCCCATATTTCTGGACTTGAACAACCGACCTGTTATCGTAGCAGGTGCTGGGGCTTGTGCCATTGCGAAACTGCGGTTGTTGTTGAAAACAGACGCACAAATCCACGTGTTTGGCCCCCACCCAAAACCGCAGGTGCTGCACTGGGCGCAATCGGGTCTGCTGACATATCATGACCGCCCTGCAAATGCGTGTGACATGCAAGGTGCCACTTTGGTTTACGGTGCCACTGAAAATGCGGTTGAAGATAAGCGCGTCACTGATCTGGGCCGCGCGGCCGGTGCCTTGGTCAATATCGTTGATAATCTGGAAGCCAGCCAGTTCATTACGCCAGCCATCGTTGACCGCGCACCTGTGACCGTTGCCATCGGCACCGAAGGCGCAGCCCCCGTGTTGGCCCGCAAGATCAAACAACAGCTGGAAGAGGCTTTGCCAACTGATCTGGGCACGCTTGCACGCATCGGTCAAAGCTTTCGCAAAGCCGTCAACACCATCCCCATGGGTCGCCAGCGGCGTGATTTCTGGTCAAACTTCTACTTCCAACGCGGCCCGCAGGCTTTGGCTAAGGGCGGCAAAGATGCTGTTATCGCAGAACTTGCCCTGCTCTTGGATGAAACCCAAGGGGCAAGCGATGGCCAAGGCCATGTTTCGCTGGTAGGTAGCGGCCCCGGTGACCCTGAATTGCTGACCTTAAAAGCCCGCAACTTGTTGCATGGCGCCGATGTGGTGATTTACGATCACAGCGTTCCCAACGCCATTCTGGAACTGGCACGGCGTGAAGCGGTTGTGATCGAAACCGGCAAAAAGAACTTCGGGGCGGCGTGGAAGCCTGCCCAGATTAATGCGCTGCTGATCAAACACGCGAAACGCGGTCACCATGTGGTGCGCTTGCAATCGGGCAATCCTGTGGTCAGCACCCAAACCGCCGCACTGGCGCAGGCAGGTATCGACCATAGCGTTATCCCCGGCATTGCGGCCCCCATCGCATACGCCCAAGTGGAACAGGCATAATGGCGCGCGCTTTCACCCCCAAAGTCCTGACCGCAAACCGCCTGATAGAGGGTGATGTGGTTTATTACGGTCAAAGCGGCGATTGGGTTCTGTCCCATGATGACGCACTTTATTTAACCGATGAAGTGCAAGCCAATGAACTGCTGGCGGCCGCCCATAAACAGGTAGACCTGTTAGTTGGTGCTTATCTGGCCGACGCGACCTTAGAGGGCGGCAAACCCGTCCCCACCCATTTTCGCGAAGAGTTTCGCACCCGTGGCCCGTCCAACTACGCCCACGGCAAGCAGGCAGAGGTATAATCATGTACAGCTACAACGAATTTGACAAAGCGTTTGTCCAGAACCGTGTGCACCAGTTTCGCGCCCAAGTGGAACGCCGTGTCGACGGCAGCCTGACCGAGGATGAATTCAAGCCCCTGCGCCTGATGAACGGTCTATATCTGCAACTGCACGCCTATATGCTGCGCGTCGCCATCCCTTATGGCACGCTGAATTCTGCAAAAATGCACCAGCTCGCATTCATCGCCGACAAATGGGACAAGGGTTATGGCCATTTTACCACGCGTCAAAATATCCAGTATAACTGGCCTAAATTATCAGATGTCCCCGACATGCTGCAAGCTTTGGCCGATGTGGATATGCACGCAATCCAGACATCCGGCAATTGTATCCGCAATGTCACCGCAGATCATTTTGCAGGGGCGGCGGCAGATGAGGTTGAAGACCCGCGCCCAACAGCCGAATTGCTGCGCCAATGGTCAACCGACCATCCAGAATTTGCCTTTCTGGGTCGTAAATTCAAATTCGCCGTCACGGGGTCTGAAAATGACCGCGCAGTGATCAAAGCCCATGATGTCGGCTTGCGCATTTTGCGCAATGACGCAGGCGAAATAGGTTATCAAGTGATTATTGGTGGTGGCCTTGGTCGCACGCCGATGATTGGCAAGGTTCTGCGCGAATTCCTTCCGCGTGCAGACCTGTTGCCTTATTGCGAAGCCATTATGCAGGTCTATAACGCGCTTGGACGGCGTGATAATAAATACAAAGCCCGCATCAAAATCACCGTGCATGAAAACGGCATCGAGAAAATCCGCGCACTGGTTGAAGAGCGTTTCATCATCCAACGTGCCGCCTTTGGTGGCTATGATCAGGTGTTGTTTTCCGATATCAAAGCCGCCTTTGCCGCACCTGACTATATCAACGCTTATACGGACGGATTTGAAGCCAGCCTAAAAACTGATCCTGCATTTCGTTCTTTTGTCGATACCAACCTGTCCGCACATAAGAACCCTGATTACGCGATTGTCTCGATCTCGATCAAAAAGCACGGCGATACACCGGGCGATGCTACATCCCAACAGATGCGGGTGATGGCTGATCTGGCGGAAAAATACGGCCATGACGAGCTGCGCATCAGCCACGCGCAAAACGTGATCCTGCCGCATGTGCATAAATCACATATCCCTGCGATCTATGCGGAATTGCGCAAGGTCGGGCTGGCCACCGCAAATATCGGCTTGATCTCGGATATTATCGCCTGCCCCGGTATGGATTATTGTGCGCTGGCCACCGCGCGGTCTATTCCTATCGCTCAACAAATTGCTGTGCGGTTTGAAGCGTTGAAACTGGAACATGATATCGGGCCTTTGCAGATCAAAATCTCTGGCTGTATCAATGCCTGCGGGCATCACCATGTCGGCCACATCGGCATTCTGGGCCTTGATCGCGCAGGCGTTGAAAGCTACCAGATCACCCTTGGTGGTGACGGCACCCAAACAGCCACCATCGGTAAAAGTGCCGGGCGCGGGTTTTCTTATACGGAAATCGTGCCTGCGATTGAACGCCTGATCTACGCCTATCTGGACATACGCCAAAGCACGGATGAGACCTTCTTAGAAACCTATCGCCGTTTGGGGCTAGAGCCGTTTAAGGCCGCTCTTTACCCCGAAACCAGCATAGCAGCGGAGTAGTACAAATGCCTTTTGAAACCTCAAGTGTCACAGTGAATGAACGCGTTGAAATGCTGAACGGCTTCTACCGCCACCATGCGGCGATCCCTGTTTTACGCCAAGCGTTGAATGATCCCATCGTCGGCAACACCGCCCTTGTATCGTCCTTCGGGGCGGAATCGGTTGTATTGCTGCACATGGTATCGGTGATAAAGCCTGAAACGCCGGTGATCTTTATCGATACCGAAATGCTGTTCCCTGAAACGCTGGATTACCAGCTTGAAGTGACCGAAAAGCTGGGGCTTAAGGACGTGCGCGTGATTAAAGCCGATGCAACTGCGGTCAAGGAACGCGACCCTTTCGGGCGTTTGCACCTTGCCAACCCTGACGCCTGTTGTTCCTTGCGCAAGCTGGAACCGCTGGAAAATGCCTTGTCAGAGTTTGACGCATGGATCACCGGGCGTAAACGCTTTCAGGCCGGCAGCCGTGTAGCGCTTGATCTGTTTGAGAACGAAGATGACAAACGCATCAAAATCAACCCGCTGGCGCATTGGCGCAAGCCCGATTTGCAGGACTATATCATCAACAACAACCTGCCGCGCCACCCGCTGGTGGCCAAAGGCTACCCGTCCATCGGCTGTGCGCCCTGCACCACGGCGGTGAAAGACGGCGAAGATGAACGTGCCGGCCGTTGGCGCGGGGCCGATAAGGTTGAATGCGGCATCCATTTTCTGGATGGCACGCCGATGCGTGAAAATGCGGAGCAATCACAATGACACAACTGATCAATGACACAGGCTTCGTTGTCGACGATTGGACAGGCGGCTTTCGTGACTGGGAAGCCGTGACCTCATCCTCTTATGCAACGGACGCAGGCTATGCGGTGGATGTACCAAACACTGTCAGGGCCGAACAGATCAAGCCATACTTCAACCAAGTGGCCCTGATCCGCATTGACTTCCCATCATCGCATGACGGCCGTGGCTTTACCATTGCCCGCCACTTGCGCCTGATCGGTTATACGGGGCGCATTCGTGCCCATGGCCGTGTGCTGGCTGATCAATATGCCATGGCACGCCGCTGCGGCATTGACGAGGTCGAGATCAGTGATGCATTGGCCGCCCGCCAGCCAGAAGACCAATGGCTGTTTCGCGCCAACTGGCAAGATTTCAACTACCAGTCACGCCTGCGCCGATCTGCCTGACTTGCGCCCCCCACATTACCGCGATAGATAGCCTTCGAAAGATAAACCGATGACAGAGCAAATGCCCGTGACCACTGAAAAAGCCAAACCCGTATTACCCGATGCACAAACCGTGACATCCGTGACCCATTACACCGACCACCTGTTCGCGTTTCGCGTGACCCGCCCGCAATCCCTGCGGTTTCGTTCCGGTGAGTTCGTGATGATCGGCCTGATGGGCGACAACGGCAAACCCTTGCTGCGCGCCTATTCCATCGCGTCGCCGTCTTGGGATGAGGAACTGGAGTTCTATTCGATCAAGGTACAAGACGGCCCGCTGACATCCAAATTACAACATCTGAAGGTTGGCGACAAAGTAATCTTGCGCCCCAAACCTGTGGGCACATTGGTATTGGACGCGCTGCTACCCGCCAAACGGATGTATTTCATCGCCACCGGCACAGGCATCGCCCCCTTTGCGTCACTGATGCGCGACCCTGACTTATACGAACGTTACGACGAAGTTATCATGTGCCACACCACCCGCGATGTGGCCGAACTGAAATACGGGGCTGATTTAATCGCATCCCTTGCCGACGACCCGCTGATCGGTGAATTTATCGACGGCAAGCTGCGCTATTACCCCAGCACCACCCGCCAAGACAGCCCCAAAATGGGCCGCATGACCACATTGCTGGAAAATGGCACATTGGCCGCTGACTTAGGCTTGCCACCCTTAAACCCAAAAACCGACCGCGTGATGATCTGCGGCTCAATCGGGTTAAACAACGACATGAAAACCATCTGTGAAGCGGCAGGCCTGACCGAAGGCTCAAACTCTTCACCCGCTGAATATGTGGTTGAAAAAGCGTTTGTCGGATAAGGCCGTTCTGAACCAGACATGGATATTGGCATCAATAATATGATTGCTGGCTTTGCGGTATCGGTTCAACTGGTGAACGCGGTGAAATAGAGCACTGGTTTGTTATCAAATTATAGGGCGGTGGGCTTTGTTGCTGCCCTTATGTTGCTTTGCTTTGTTTTTCAAAGACAGGTAATGCGGTTTGTGTTGCGCTTTTCTGCGTGAAGCTGTTTCATGGTTTTCTTTGGTGGTGCTTTATCGTCTTTTGTGTCGGTCATTTTCTGTACACCTAAAATCGACTGAAACCATTGCAGCCTAACTGTCAGAATCACCCCAGCGAAAAAATTCTATGCTGAAGCCACAGGATAGAAGGAAAGGCTGCAATCCAAATCCACAGAAATCGATTCAACCCAAATAGGCAGGCATTCGCCAAATGAAACAAGGCGGCGATCACAAGCCCACATATTAATGTATCCTTACTCAGCACAGAAAGGGGAAATAGCAATTCAAACAGTATAACAGCCCAAGACATCCCCCATAAGAGATGTGGTCGCTTGGCAAACGCCCTAAGGTTTTCACTGACGGGGTATGCCGAAAACTGAAAAACGTCTTGAAGTGCGCGTCCGCTTCGCCAATCTGGATTAATAATTTTAACCCAACCAGAGATAAAATATGAAAGCACCAATTGCAGCGCCAAATAAGCAAAAACTATTTCCTGCCACTGGAATGAGGGGATGAAATACACCGCTGATAAGCAACACAGGATCAACAGGCCCATGCGGTCACTGCCGCCATTATATGGCCCCTGAAAGCGTTTCAAAATGAAGAGGCCCAGAATAACCAGCGCAAGACAAACCCATTGGGTTTGAATGCCAAACAATAGCAAAACACTTAAAACAAGCCGCTGTATGAATATTATTTTTTCATCTCTTGGCCCAGTAAGATGTTCGGCGCTTTGTTGGATGAATGCCAATGCCAAAAGTATTTCCGTTGAACGAATAGCAATATCAAAGTTCATGTTTGGGCGCTGTCAGAGATTTGGTAAACAGGTGATGTATACCGAACCCGCCGTTCCAGTTTTGCCTTGCCCCGACTTACAAATACTAATCTGAATTGTAGATAAGGTGGTAATGGCACCGTTTCAGGATCACGTTCAAGGTCTGCGACGACCCGCTTAAGGATCTCTTGCTGGCTGTGGTCTGTTGGGTTTTTGATTATGCGTTCGGCACAGCTGACAAGAAAAAGAGACTCGTTTTGATAAGGATTCCAAAACAACCGCTTTAGCATCGTATAAAATGTTACCTGTTCTGGCTTGGGTCGAACCGCCTTCCAGTTACGGGGTTTTGTTTGCGCGGTCTGAAGCATGGCAATTTCAATACGGGGAGACGCTGCAATCACCTCAAAAAAACGCCACGATGGGATTAGGGCAGGCAGTAGCAACTTTAAAGTATTCAGCATGGCTTCAAATATATAGGAACAGTTACCGTCACCATACGGGGTGAACGGCTATGCGACTACCCATGAAATAGCGTTTGTATACGCTATTGACGTTTCAAGATCAGTTTCCACAGTTTTTTAATCACATTCACAATGCTAGCATATCTGGCCAATTGGTAACTTTTGGCGCACAGCCGCCATTCACTGCATTTTCATGCAAAGCTTCAGTTAGCACGCCCCCCCCTTAACCTATATCACACCCGTTTAACAAACGTGTTATGCACGCCAATGTGTGTCGTGCGTGATCCCGTCTTACGGCTAACATCCTCTTATGACGCGCAATAGCGTGAACTTTAACCTTTAAGAGGAGACCCACTATGACTTATTTGTTTAAAGCCTTAATCATCGCCGCAATCAGTACAACCGCCCTTACAGCGCAAGTATCAGCGGTATATGCGATGGGTTCTGACCGGGACCCAAAAACAACCAATGTGTTTAAAGCAGATGCACAGCAAGGGCGTTTAGCCGTGAATAAGAATGAAATGTTTGCGAATGTCGTTGCACATACGACATCGCCTGCAAACGCTGACTTTCTGGCGCAAAAATAACCTTGAAAACCGGGCGCGGCAAATAATTTGCCCGCCCTTTTCGCATCACAACCATTATTTCGCTTGCGGATCAGAGCTCTGCAAACTTTTCCTGCACATCCTTACTCCAGCCCAAAAACAACATGTCACCCGCAACAATCACAGGGCGTTTCATCAGGGTTGGATGTTCTAGCAATAATTGCAACGCAGGGCGGGTGCGTTCTGCCTCAGACAGGTCTCGCCATGTAGTTGAGCGTGTATTTGTCAGAGAATTTCCAAACTCACACTGGAATTTAGCCAACTTATCCGCCCCAACCCCGTTGGTACGCACATCAATATATGTTACACAATGGCCTAAATTTTGTATTATCCTTATCGCTTTTCTACAAGTATCACAGGACTTTAGCCCATAGATAGTCACGTCCATCATCATCTCCGGATTTTTGCCGAAACCATATGACACTCAAGAAAGGCTTGCAATCCCCCCCATAAACTCCATTGTTAAGGGTGTGAAGCGCACTATTTCACCGATCTGCCGACCTCCACTGTGATGCCTGCTGATACTGAAAATAAACGGCAGCAGCACCACCCCACGGCATTCCGCGCGTGGATCACGAAGGAGATAACAGATGGCCAATGGCACTGTAAAATGGTTTAATTCAACAAAAGGCTTCGGCTTTATTCAACCTGAAGATGGCGGCAACGATGTGTTTGTACACGTAACAGCCGTACAAGCAGCAGGTTTGCAAGGTTTGGACGACAACCAAAAAGTCACTTACGAACTGGAAACAGGCCGTAATGGCAAAGATAATGCAACAAACATAGCACTTGCATAAATCTTTGATTTATTAAAGTCTTGAACGGCGGCCTTTGGGGCGCCGTTTATTTTTGACCTTGACATGCAAGGCAGAATCCATGTATGAGCCGCCATAATATACGATCACCAAAGCAGTAGAGATACGGCTATACATTAGTAGAATACGACGAATTAAGGGGCTTACGCAGCATTGCTGCACGGTCTCGGCCCACTCCTAAACGGGACAGGCCTTTCAAAGTTCCTAAACCTGATGCTTGAAAGTCTTGTATTAACGGCCCTTGTAAGCCGCTTTGGATTTAGCAATAAATTCAAAGAAATAGCACCGAACCACGGCACCCCGCGCGTGGAAATTTAGGAGATAACAGATGGCCAATGGCACTGTAAAATGGTTTAACTCAACTAAAGGCTTCGGCTTCATTCAACCTGACGATGGCGGCAACGACGTGTTTGTACACATCACTGCGGTTCAAGCAGCTGGTCTGCAAGGTTTGGACGACAACCAAAAAGTCACTTACGAACTGGAAACAGGCCGTAACGGTAAAGAAAACGCAACAAACATCGCACTTGCATAAGTCTTTGATTTGTTAAAGTTTTGAACGGCGGCCTTTGGGTCGCCGTTTTTCTTTTGCCGCTTTAGTATTTCACCTGCTCATCAAACGCGGTGGCATAGCTTGGGTTATTAGCCCAACTAGCGCCCCGTCGCCAATATGCACGAAATACCATCCGCACGGCTGGCAATAATCGTCCAGCTACCGGTTTTTTGCGATGACCATAGTTCGATCACCTGAGTGGCTGACTGCACACCCGCACCATTACTAACTTCTCCATATTTTTCAGATAGTTGCAAGACTACATTCGAGCGCTTATTGCAAAGTGTCTGGGCTTGCGCGGGAAGCGAAGCAGTGGCTATCCCGAGCAGAACAGATGCGGTTATTAAAGATTTTAACATCGTCATACTCCTTTTCGGGTCGTACCGCTTCGGTTACCTATAGGGTGACGTGAACGTCATATAAAAGCAAAACAAGCCGTTTCACATGCTGGTGTGAAATATTTCAGACGTATGAACGGCCAATGTAAACGGTAGGTTTTGGGCCTTTAGACGGCATTCCCCATTTTCAATGAGGGGAATGTCGCGTCAATGTTAGTGGTTGGAGGTGGCGAAATGCAGGGTGTGTGGAGTGGCACTTAAATATAGCACATCATTTATTTTATGCTTAGTTAATGACAGCTTTTGAAAAATTTTCCCCAAATGCAGTTTGACGCAAAATACCTTTTTTAAAGTTAAATTTAAATTCACCATTTTTGTCATGATGGCTTCCCACAAGCTTTAAGAACCTAAGATATTCCGGTCTGTTATCGGCCCAGTCATAAGCATTTTCCCTAGTCAAATATTCGCTATAAGTAACATTGATCAGCCCGAGGCGCACCCAATTATCCACCATAGCTGACAAAGCAGGGAACTCCACAGCCATACCAGTATTTGAATCACGGTAATCGTAGATGTGGTTAACAAGACTAGAAGTACTGCCATTTTCAAGTTCTCTAACTATTTTAATTATTGGAGTTGAATTTTTTTCTTCCATAATAGGTTTAAGTTCTTTCGCTTCTTCCGCTGTGAGCTGTTCAATTACTTTTGCAAACGCTGGATGAGCTATATTATTGTTCCGACTGTCCATAGTTGATTTTAATAAATTTAAATACATTTCTTTCAACGGTAACTCTTCATGAGAAAATGCTAAACCTTGAAGAACTGGTGCAGCTAATGATGCTTTAGGTTCAATAATATTTTCTTCAGGAATATCTGTGGTCACGTTCTCCAAATCTTGTTGAAATTGTTCTTCAAAGTATTTCCGCCCTTTATCAAAAGCAAAATTAACAACTGCTATCGGAAGTAAGCAATTATTAATTGCCTTTGAAATAGTTAAAGCTGTTTGAGAAACGTTTTCGCCCGCTTCCTTTAATTCGGGGGTATCAGCAGACATATTCATTACAGTAGCGGCTACATCAATAATCTTCTTTCCAGTATCTATCGGATTACCCATTAAAAACTCCTTTCAAAATTTCCATCCACTTCAGCCCAATGCTTTAGCGTTGGGCCGCGCCCGACCCTCCCCACGGGAGGGCGCAAGTGCACCCACCCAGGGTCAGGCGCTACATATCAAGCTTGGTGTGTTTAGCATTTCCGCAAATACTCTTCCACAACACACTTAGGCCCCTCCGCCCGTATCTGCGTCCCGCCATTATGCCGCCATTCCGCCAAATCAAACGCGGGGAAAAACGTATCGGCATCCTCAACATCCAGATCAACCTCTGTCAGCAACAGGCGATCTGCTAGGGGTAACAAAGTTTTATAAATCAGGTTGCCCCCAATACCATAGATGCGCCGGTAGCCCGCAATCTGCGCAAACTCAATCGCCGCCTCAAGCGAGGTAAACTCATGCTCTGCCCCACAGCCTTTGGACGTGATCACTAAATTCAAACGGTTTTTCAAAGGCTTGAACGGCAGGCTTTCCCAGGTATTGCGCCCCATGATAATGGCCCCGCCATAGGTTTCACGTTGGAAAAACTTCAAATCTTCGGGGGCATGCCACGGGATTGTGTTGTCTTTGCCAATGGCCCCGTTGCGCGCGCGTGCTGCGATCAAAGTAATCATATCACACCGCCACAGGGGCTGAAATATGCGGGTGTGGGTCGTAGTCTTCAAATTCGAAATCATCATATTTAAAATCGAAAATCGACGTAACTTTGCGTTTGATGATCAACTTCGGCAACCCCCGCAAGTCACGCGATAACTGCTCGCGCACCTGATCCATATGGTTCGAATAGATATGCGCATCACCCAGTGTATGCACAAAATCCCCCGCCGTATAACCCGTAACATGGGCCAGCATATGCAACAGCAACGCATAAGACGCGATGTTGAACGGCACGCCAAGAAACATATCAGCCGAGCGTTGGTAAAGCTGCAAATGCATGCTTTCCCCGATAATGCGCACCTGCCACATGGTGTGGCATGGCGGCAAGGCCATTTGCGCAATCTCGGCAGGGTTCCAGGCAGATACAATCAGGCGGCGGCTATCGGGCGTTGTCTTGATATTTTCAATCAGCTGGGTGATTTGATCAATCGGCCCGTTTGCGCCGGGAAACGCCCGCCATTGCTTGCCGTACACCGGGCCTAAATCGCCGTTTTCATCAGCCCAATCATCCCAGATAGAAACCCCGTTTTCCTTAAGGTAGCGGATGTTCGTATCCCCCGAAAGAAACCAAAGCAGCTCATGTATAATAGAACGCAGATGCACTTTCTTGGTTGTCACCAAAGGAAAGCCATCGGCCATTGGGTAGCGCATTTGCAAGCCGAAATGCGCGATGGTGCCCGTGCCCGTGCGATCTGTGGATTGTGCGCCGTTTTTCAAAATGTCGCGCAAAGCATCGTGATATTGTTGCAAGTTGGCCCCCGTCAGTTACGGATAATACGTTTCAGGCACCACTATATCTAGTGATGCCCGTTTCGTGAACTGCTATATCGGGGAAATTCAGCCTTTTTTAATCTCATCCATGGTTTTAAACGGCGTGATGTCCTGTTCATCAATGATAATCTCGATAATCGCCCCGGTGGCCGATGCCATCGCACGTTCAAAGGCCGGTTGAAACTCACTGGTTTTACTGACTTTTTCGCCATGTATGCCATAAGCTTCAGCCAGTTTCACAAAATCGGGGTTAACGATTTTAGTGCCGCTGACGCGGTCGGTATAACGGCCCTCCTGATGCGCCCGAATGGTGCCATACATTGAATTATTCAAGATCAGCGTGATCGGATACAGGCCCTCTTGCGCCGCCGTGCCCATTTCCTGCCCGTTCATCTGAAAATCCCCGTCACCTGCAAAGCAGATCACTTGGGTTTCAGGCTCAATCGCTTTGGCCGCAATCGCGGATGGCAGCCCTGCCCCCATCGCCCCCGATTGCGGGCCGATATAGCGTTGATTGCGGGTGTAGCTAAGGTGTTTGCCCGCCCATATGGCAAAATTCCCTGCCCCGTTGGTGATGATCGCATTGTCATCTAGGGTTTCTCGCAAGTAGGTACAAATAGCGGCCATATCAACCGCGCCCGTTTGCGGACGCGCGGGCAGCATTTTATCGTATATGGCACGGGCTTCAGCACGCCATGCGCCCCAATTCGGGGTGAGTTTGGTCTTTAACAAAGCTTTCAGCAGCTGATTTGGCCCCGCATGTATCGCCACATCGGGCTGATAAATCTTGCCCAACTCGCGGTCAGACACATGGGAATGGATGATCTTTTGTTTGGCATTGGGCACATCCAGCAATGTCCAACCATCTGTAAAGCTTTCAGAAAATCGAATGTTCAGCGCGAATATCACATCCGCATCCACAATCGCCTGTTTCATCTGCGGCCACATGCCAACGCCTGCTTCACCGATAAATTGCGGGTTGGTGTTATCCATCAGGTCTTGGTAGCGAAAAGCGGTGACGATGGGCAGATCATTGGCCTTCGCCCAAGTGATCAGGTCATCGCGACCCGCTTGCGTCCAACCGCCGCCACCGACAACGACAAGTGGTTTCTTGGCCGTATTCAACAGCTCTATTGCGGCAGATAAAGCCTCTGGCGCGGGTGCGGGTTCGGTGATTTGAATGCGCGGCGCAGGTAGGCGTGTGGTCTCGGACGTCAGCATATCTTCTGGCAATGCTATCACCACAGGGCCGGGCCTGCCCGAAAGGGCTGTGTGAAAAGCCCGCGCGATAATCTCGGGAATGCGATCAGGATTGTCGATTTCCGTAACCCATTTTGCGATACTGCCAAAAAACGCCCGGTAATCCACTTCCTGAAACGCTTCACGGTCGCGCATATCACGCCCGATTTGGCCGATAAACAAGATCATCGGCGTAGAGTTTTGCATCGCGGTATGCACTCCGATAGACGCGTTGGTGGCCCCCGGCCCGCGCGTAACCATGCAAATACCGGGTTTACCGGTCAACTTGCCATAAGCTTCCGCCATAAACGCCGCCCCACCTTCATTGCGGGTGGTGATCAGACGGATGTGGTTTGTTGCATCATATAGCCCATCCAAAACCGCCAGATAGCTTTCACCCGGCACCCCGAATGTGGTATCAACACCTTGCTCTATCAGTGATTTTACCAGTAAATGTCCTGCAAGCATTTTTGAAATCCCTATGCATATTTACCCACAGCCTAGGCTTGTGATTTCAAAAGGTCTATGGATGTTTTACGCGATATTCCAATAAATTTAAAAGCGTGATATTCGTCACTTTATTTGCAGAAATATACACTAGCTGTTACAACTTGGGGATCAAATTCGTCATCTTTTTGTTCCCTCGCGGGCTGCCCTCTCCCGAACGACAGCCCGCTTTTTATTGCGTTATCAACTGATCTATACGTTCAAGACACAGATGCGGACGATCATCATCGGCACATTCCAACACCTCTTGCAGCGTGCTGTCGCCAGTCAACACCAGTGCCCCGTCCATACCCGCATTGATTGCCATCGCTATATCCGTATACAAACGGTCGCCCACCATCACGGAATTGGCAACCTTGACGCCTAGAATTTCAGCGGCAATTTCCACCAAGGCAGGTGACGGTTTACCGAAAACACGCGTACATTTCACATTACAGCAACCTTCCACCGCACCGATGATAGCCGCCGCATCAGGCACGCCCAGACGGTCAGACATCGGGCAATACCGATCAGGGTTTGTCGCCACCAGAATAGCGCGGCCTTCTTCAACAATAGCGCGAAACGCGATATCCAGTTTTGCGTAATCAAACGTACGATCAAAACTGGCAATCACAATATCAATCTTGGCAGGGTCTTCTGAAATTTCGATTCCCGCATCACGCAGGGTTTCAAACAGCGGCGGTTCCGCAATCGGATAAACCACAGCACCTTTTTTATGGGTGTTCAACCATGCCGCAGTTGCCGTGCCCGACGTAATCACCCGCCCCTTGGCCGCTAACCCCATGCTTTCCAGCCGGGTTTCATAATCGGCCACGGTTTTGGACGGGTTGTTGGTAACAAAAGCATAAGGCAAATCGTTATCCACCAGCCATTTGAACAGCGCCAACACCCCCGGCAACAGCCTATCACCCAGATAAATCGTGCCATCAAGATCAAAGAAATAAGCTTCATAGGTTCTGGATGTGCTGTCGGGCGGGCAGTTTTTATGGGGCATGTGCATTCCTGTGGTTTCACTGCTTGTTACATGCTCTGGCCAGACCTATCAATGGTACTGGTTTTTCCGCGCGAACCGTGGCAAATACATTCATATGAAACGTATTTTGATCCTGAACGGCCCCAACCTGAACCTGCTCGGCACCCGCCAACCGGAAGTTTACGGCACCACCACGCTGAAAGATATTGAAGCGATGTGCGCCAAAAAAGCTGCCGCGTTGGAAATTGAGGTTGAATGCCGCCAGTCCAACCACGAAGGTGTTTTGATCGACTGGATCCACGCCGCGCGGGGCACGTTTGACGGGATTATCATCAATGCGGGTGCCTATACCCATACGTCCATCGCCATCATGGACGCGGTCACATCGGTGGAAATACCCACGCTGGAACTGCACCTGTCTGACATCCACGCCCGCGAAGAATTCCGCCATACCAGCTATATCGGCAAGGTGGCGTTTGATGCCATCATGGGCCATGGCGCGGCTGGATACCCGATGGCAATAAACCGTATGATCAAGGAATTGGAAGCGAAATGAGCAAAGACCCTTATACAACCCTTGGCGTAAAAAAGACCGCCACCGATGCCGAGATCAAAAAAGCCTACCGCAAAATTGCGCGGAACAGCCATCCTGATCTAAATCCGGATGATGCTACGGCGGAAGCAAAATTCAAAGCCGCCTCAGCCGCGTATGATTTTTTGAAAAAACCAGAGCAACGTGCACGTTTTGACCGTGGTGAAATTGATGCCACGGGTGCCGAAAAACAACCGGAACGAAAATTTTACCGCGAATATGCACAAAACCCCGATAACCCCTACCAGTCAGGCCAGCAATACCAAGGCTTTGGCGATGCTTCGGATATTTTCGCGGAAATCCTGCGCCAACGCGCACAAACCGGCTCACAATCCGGGTCACGAGGTTTTAATATGCGCGGTCAAGACAAGCGTTTTTCACTGGAAATCCCGTTCATGGATGCGGTTCTGGGTGGCAAAACCCGCATCACGTTACCGGATGGCGGCATGTTGGATGTCAAAATCCCGCAAGGCACCGCAGATGGCCAAACCATTCGGTTGCGCGGCAAAGGCGGGCCCGGATTTGAAGGCGGGCCGACAGGCGACGCACTTGTAACTTTGTCAGTGCGCCCGCACCCCATGTTTCACCGCGATGGCAATGATATTCTGATCACCCTGCCGATCACCCTGGATGAGGCGGTTCTGGGCGGCAAGGTAGAGGTGCCAACAATAGACGGCACCGTGAAATTGACCATTCCCAAAGCGGCCAACAGCGGCCAGACCCTGCGGATGCGCGGGCGCGGGGTGAAACCTGCGGGCAAACCTGCGGGTGATCAGCGGATTGAACTACAGATCATAACCCCCGCCCAAGGCAATGAGGAGCTGGAAAAATTCATGGGAAATTGGCGTAAAACAAACGCTTACGACCCACGCAAGGGGATGAAGATATGACTGAGAGATATTCAGAAGATCAAGCAATAGCCGCTGTCGCAACCCTGACACGCACCCAACTGATCGCCTTCGTCGAGGCCGAGATTATCGTGCCATTACACACTGAAGACGGCATCGTTTTCAGGCAAGTTGATCTGGTCAGGATGGAATTACTGTGCGAACTGACTGAAAACTTCAGCTTGAATGATGACGCGCTAAGCATCATTATTTCCCTGATAGACCAGCTGCATAACACACGTGGTCAACTGGAATGTCTTTTGCAGGCAATCAAAGAAGAACCGGCAGATATACGTGAACGTCTGGGTCAGGCTTTATTGAACATCCAAAACACTCCAAAGGATAAACCATGAGCGCATTTGTCATTGTCGACACTAAAATAAATGACCCAGAGGCTTACGAGATCTACAAAGCCCAAGCCAAACCGATTGCCGAAAGCTATGGCGGCATCTACCGTACCCGTGGCGGTGAGATGGAAGTGGTTGAGGCCGATTTGTGGACCCCCACACGCATCGTCGTGGTGGAATTTCCCGATATGCAAGCGGCACGTGATTTTGCCAACAGCCCGGAATACGCGCCGGTGAAAGCCATACGCCACGCCAATGCCGACTGTACCTTAATTATTGTGGATGGGGTGTAAACTGGGGTACTTTACGCCATTATAAACAACTGCAAATCAGCCACATTGGTGCCCGTAGCCCCTGTCATCAACAGATCATCCGATAGTTTCAGGGCCTTGTAGCTGTCATTGTTGGCCAACAGGTCAGCAATCACGCCGCCCTTAGCGGTGATGCGGTCTAGCGTTTGATCATCCACCAAACCACCTGCGGCATCGGTCGGCCCATCGCGCCCGTCTGTGCCACCGCTTAAGAACACCCAACTGCCAGTCAGCCCGGCACGGGTGGCTTTTTCAGCGACCAGAAGTGCCAATTCCTGATTGCGCCCGCCTTTGCCGTTGCCAACCAGATTAACCGTTGTCTCGCCACCGTAAGCCAGTATGAACGGGGCTTTGTGCGTCTTCACATCCGCCAAAATACGATCCGCCGCATCATGCACATCACCGATCAGCGGTTCTGCGATCAATATTGCCCCCGCTTTTTGCGCCATTGCCGCAAGGCTTTGGGTATTGGAACAAATCAGCGTGGCGTCTGGCTTCGGCAAGGATTGGCGTTCTTCAGCCGTGTCCAAATACGCGCGTACGGATGTGGGCATTTTATCAAAAATACCGTTTTCAATCAACAAATTACGCGCCTGCGCGAATGTACCTATCGGCCCGATACTTGGCCCGCTGCCGACCACCCGCAGATCATCGCCCAGCACATCTGACAAGATATAAGACCTGACTTTCGCAGGCTGTGCATAACGCAAAAACCCGCCGCCTTTCAGATTAGAAAGCGATTGGCGGATCAGGTTCATGCTGGTGATGTCAAAGCCACTGGCCAAAAGCACCTCATTGACCTGCGCCTTATCTTCAAGGCTGACGCCCTCAGCCGGTGACGGCAGCAGTGCGGAACTGCCGCCACTGACCAAAGCCAGCACAACATCATCTTTAGTGGCGGATTTAAGCAAAGCAATTACCTTATGCGCCGCCGCCTGCCCGTTGGCATCTGGCACAGGATGGGCCGCGCCAAAAACCCGGCAACCGTCAATCTTTGTCACATTTTCATAGTTTGTAACTGCAATCGCTTCAAACGCCGCGCCTTGGGGCAAAGCACCTATCGCAGACTGCGCCATATTGCAGGCGGCTTTACCCACCGAAATGATAATATACTTACCAACGGTTTTTTCTGATAATGGTTGCTTTTCAAAGGCTTGTCCCAGTGTCCTATCTGGGACAGCCGCCGCAACACCTGCCATAAAAGCATCTTTTGCATCTGCCCTTAAATCTTTCAAAACCATTCAACCCCACCTTAAATTATAAGTCGCCTACCCTTCTATAAACAACAATGCAGGGCTTTCCAGCAGGTTTTTCAAAGCCTGCACAAACAGGGCCGCATCATAGCCATCAATCACCCGATGATCGAACGAACAAGAGATGTTCATCATCCTGCGCGGCTGAAATTGYCGCCCRTCCCAMAYGGGCCGCATCGCCATCTTATTAACCCCSACAATCGCCACCTCAGGGTGGTTAATGATCGGGGTYGAAGCAATRCCCCCAAGCACCCCTAATGAGCTGATCGTGATGGTAGAYCCYGTCAARTCACCCCGCAAAGCTTTGCCMGTTCKKGCCAAYTCSGCCAASCGSRACATRYTWTYMGCACTGSCCCAAAGATCCATATTYTGYGCRTCYTTCACCACAGGCACACTCAAGCCCGCAGGYGTTTGTGTMGCGATCCCGATRTGAACMCCRCCATGTTGTGAAATAATRTTYGYCSYGTCATCAAARTGCGCATTCATCTCWGGYTGCTCRCGCACCGCTTGAACAATCGCCCGCATCAGAAAAGGCAAGACCGTCAGCTTAATACGGCTCTCTTTGTACTTCGCATTCAGCTTACCCCGCAAGCTTTCCACTTCAGTCATATCCACCTCTTCCACAATCGTAATGTGGGGGATACGGGATTTTGACAGGGCCATCTTTTCAGCGATTTTGCGGCGCATCCCGATCACCTTGATCTGCTTTATTTCGGGTGTTTGATCTGGTTTTTGCGGTTCCACAGATAAAAACCGGTCCATATCTTCATGAATAATCCGCCCGCCTGGCCCCGTACCCGTAATATCCAGCAAGCTTACCCCTGCCTCTTTCACGCGTTTACGCACAGAAGGCCCCGCTTGCGGTTTTTCGATGATCGGCGCGGGCGGCTTAGGCGGCTCAGCAACGGGTTTGGTTTCAGGCGCGGGTTCATCCCCCGCCCCTTGCACTTCCATCTTGATCAAGGGTGCGCCAATAGCAATGGTATCCCCCACAACACCCGCCAACCAGGTCACGGTGCCGTTCTCAGCCGAAGGCACTTCAATGGCGGCTTTATCGGTCATAACCACCGCCAGAATATCATCCTCTTTGACCACATCGCCGATTTTTACCTGCCATTCGGTCAGTTCCGCTTCGGCAATGCCTTCACCCACATCGGGCAGTAAAACTGTATGAATACCCATCTAAACCTCCATCACATTGCGTAAATTTTGCGCCACCCGCGCAGGCCCCGGAAAGTAATCCCATTCCTGCGCATGCGGATAGGGCGTATCCCAACCCGTCACGCGGGTAACAGGGGCTTCCAGATGGAAAAAACAGTTTTCCTGCACCAGCGCACTAAGTTCAGCCCCATACCCACAGGTTTTAGTAGCCTCATGCACAATCACACAACGCCCGGTCTTTTTGACCGAGGCAGTGATGGTTTCCAGATCAAGCGGCACAAGTGTGCGCAGATCAATAATATCGGCATCAATACCTGCTTCATCCGCCGCCGCTTGCGCCACATAAACCATTGTTCCATATGCCAATATCGTCACATCACGACCTTCACGCACAATGTTGGCCTTACCCAAAGGTGTGGTGTAATACGCCGCATCCACCTGCCCCATATCGTGCTTTTTCCACGGCACAATCGGCTGGTCATGGTGGCCGCCAAACGGGCCGTTATAAAGCCGCTTGGGTTCCAGAAAAATCACTGGATCAGGGTCTTCTATGGCCGCCAATAGCAGGCCCTTTGCATCACGCGGATTTGATGGCATTACTGTTTTCAGACCCGAAACATGGGCAAATAAAGCTTCAGGGCTTTGGCTATGGGTTTGGCCGCCGAATATACCGCCGCCCGTGGGCATTCTGATCACCAAAGGGCAGGTGAAATCACCGCCTGAACGGTGCCGAAGCCGCGCCGCTTCACTGACAATTTGGTCGTATGCAGGGTAAACATAATCTGCAAACTGGATTTCCACCACAGGTTTCAACCCGTAAGCCGCCATACCAATGGCTGACCCCACGATGCCCAACTCACTAATGGGCGCGTCAAAACAGCGGGTCTTGCCGTATTTTTCCTGCAAGCCCGCTGTGCAGCGGAACACCCCGCCGAAAAAACCCACATCTTCACCGAAAACCACGACCTTTTCATCGCTTTCCATCGCCAGATCATGGGCGTTACGAATGGCTTCTATCATTGTCATCTGCATGGGGCTAATACCCCGCTTCTTGGCGTTGTTTTATAAGATGGGGCGGCATTTTGGCATAAACCTCTTCAAAAATATCGCGCGGGGAGGAGGTTTTACCAGAGGTTAAGGTGCCTATTGCCTCGGCCGCTTTCTGGGCCTCGCGCACCTGATCCAAAATTTCGGCAGCAGCCTGTATGTGGCGTTCTTCCGACCATTCACCAAGGCTGATCAGATGGTTTTTCAAGCGTTCAATCGGGTCGCCTAAAGGCCACGCAGAGCTTTCCCCTTTGGCGCGGTAACTGGATGGGTCATCGCTGGTGGAATGCCCGCCTGCACGGTAGGTAACATGTTCGATTAAGGTGGGGCCATAGCCCGCGCGGGCGCGATCTGCGGCCCATTTTGCCACCGCATACACAGCCAGATAATCGTTACCATCCACCCGCAAAGACGGTATGCCAAAGCCATGCCCACGGGCGGCAAAAGTTGCAGCTTCGCCCCTTGCCATACCTTGGAAAGTGGATATAGCCCATTGATTATTAACGACATTCATCACAACTGGTGCATGATAGGCCGAAGCAAAAACCATCGCCGCATGAAAGTCATTGGCAGAGGTAGAGCCATCGCCGATCCAAGCAGCAGCGATTTTTGTGTCGTTGGATATTGCTGATGCCATCGCCCAGCCCACAGCTTGAATATACTGGGTTCCAAGATTACCAGATAGCGAGAAATAACCATAGTCTTTGGCCGAATACATGATCGGCATTTGGCGCCCTTTAATCGGGTCTTCGGCATTAGAATAAATCTGGTTCATCATGGTTTTCAAAGGATARCCACTTGCAATCAACAAGCCGGTTTGGCGATAGGTCGGGAAGTTCATATCACCTTGTTGCAGGGCCATACGAAAGGCGCATGATACCGCCTCTTCGCCCAAAGACTGCATRTAAAAACTGGTTTTACCCTGCCTTTGCGCAATCAACATACGCGCGTCAAAGCTGCGTAATGTCATCATATGGCGMAGGCCCGATTTCAGCGCATCAACCGACAGGTTTTCCGCCCAYGGGCCTACCGCAYCGCCCTCTTTATTYAGTACGCGYACAATGGAAAACGCCATGTCGCGCATGGATTGCGCACTGGCGTCTTGTGCCGGTTTACGYGCGTCACCCGCCTTGGGGATTRCAAAATCCGAAAAATCCGGCTCATCCCCGGGGCGRCACCCCGGTTCSGGYACATGAAGCGTAAGGGGATGGGGTTTSGGGGCCATGCGGGGSTACCTTTYTGCAYTAYAAYGTKCAGKMATCYTAKCATRAKCCTRTATRTWTATTTTTYTGTATTTTCYAGTAATWYAMTWTTATTCAGTATATTTTGCTTTATTAAATACTATTACCAGTATATATTTTCATACATGGAAAATACAAAAGAAAAACCTCTTGATCCTATTGATCTAAAAATACTGCGGGCTTTGGTTGCAAACGCAAAGATCTCTACCGCTGATCTGGCACAATCCGTAGGCCTTTCAACCAGCCCCTGCTGGCAGCGTATTCGCAGGCTGGAAGCGGATGGATATATCACGGGCTACGCTGCAAAACTGGATCAGTATAAACTTGGTGCCACGGATATTGTTTTTGTCGAAGTATCCCTTGAGCGGCACAATCAAGATGCGTTAAATAATTTTGGTCGTATTATTAAAGAGTTGGATGAGGTTCTTGAGGTGTTTTTAACCTCTGGCGAACATGATTATCTGCTTAAGGTCGCCATCACCGGCACCCGTGGTTATGAGAATTTTCTGACCAATACATTAAGTAGAATCCCCGGCATCAGACAAACCCGTTCAAGTTTCGCCTTGCGGTGTTTGAAGGATAAGGACGTGTTTATTCCTTAACCGCCTCCATCACCACATGGGTTGACGTGTTTGCCACACAAGGCAGCGACGATATTTTTTCGCCCAACGCTTTACGGTAAGCGGTAATGCTTTTGGTCCGCACTTTCAGCAGATAATCAAACTGCCCCGCAATCAGGTGGCACTGTTCGATTTCCGGGATTTGCATCACCCCTTCATTAAACGCTTTCAATGCCGCATCACGCGTATCACTTAGGCGCACTTCGGTGAATGCAATATGGCTGCGATCCAATATTTCATGATTTAAAACCGCCCTGAAACCCAAGATTGTTTTATTATCAATCATCTTTTTCAACCGCGCCTGACACGGGGTTTTTGACAGTCCAATGCGCACGGAAAGTTCTGAAATTGTCATTCTGCCATTTTGTTCAAGGATTTCAATTATCTGTTGATCAAATTTGTCCATTTTCACCACATTCTTACAATTTTAAGTACCTTTACTACTTATAAAGCCATAATATAAGAGCTAAAGCCTATTTATTTAAATATTTAAGTGAATATAACTTTTCATATTTTATTATACTGCACAGGTATTTACCCATAGGATAGCCCGATGACACGCTTGACCGCTTTGCGCAAAAAGATCCGTGATCTGCATTTATCTGATGAGCAGGATTGTATTAATACCCTGATTAAAACCGCTGATTTATCCAGTGCCATGCGCACGCAAACGGTTGCGCGGGCATCAGGTATCGTCAAAGCAATTCGCGCTGAAAAAAGTCCGGGGATGATGGAGGTGTTCCTCGCGGAATACGGGCTTTCAACCACCGAAGGCGTGGCCTTGATGTGTTTGGCGGAAGCGTTGTTGCGGGTGCCTGACGCGAAAACCATGGACGATTTGATTGAGGATAAGCTTTCGGCGAAAAGCTGGAACAGCCACATTGGGCATTCAGACAGTTCATTGGTTAACGCCTCAACATGGGCATTAATGTTGACGGGTAAAGTACTGAATACAAAAGAGGAAGATGATATCAGTAGCTCTATGGGGCGGTTAGTAAAACGGATGGGCGAGCCGGTTATTCGCCGCGCTGTAAAGGCTGCGATGAAGGAAATGGGCAATCAGTTTGTTCTGGGGCAAACCATTCAAGAGGCCGTAAAACGTGGCGAAAAACGACAGGCGCAGGGCTATACCCATTCTTATGACATGCTGGGCGAAGCGGCGCTAACTGATCGTGATGCCCAAAGCTTTGTGCGCTCTTATGCGGATGCAATCGGCTATCTTGCAACGCAATGCGATAACCACGATGTGCGCCAAAACCCCGGTATTTCCATTAAACTTTCCGCCCTGCATCCGCGCTATGAACTGACACAAAAGCAGCAGGTGATGGATGTGCTGGTCAAACGCACGTTAAAGCTGACCTTGCAGGCACGAAGTGCCAATATGGGGCTGAATATTGATGCCGAAGAGGCTGACCGCTTGGACCTGTCTCTGGATATTATCGAGGCGGTTCTATCCGACCCGCGCCTTACAGGCTGGGACGGGTTTGGCGTGGTGGTGCAAGCCTATTCCAAACGCGCCCCCGCCGTGCTGGATTGGCTGCATGCTTTGGCTGAAAAACTGGACCGCAAAATCATGGTGCGTCTGGTCAAAGGCGCCTATTGGGATACTGAAATTAAACGCGCCCAAATAGATGGTTTGCCGGGCTTCCCCGTGTTCACCAAAAAGACTGCCACAGATATTTCCTATATCGGCTGTGCGCGTAAATTACTGGGCTATAACACGCGAATTTACCCACAGTTTGCTACCCATAACGCGCATTCCGTGCAAACCATCATGGATATGGCCAATGCAGATAACTCTTATGAATTCCAACGCTTACACGGCATGGGCGGGGGGCTTTATGACCAGATCATCGGACAAAACAACACCCGCTGCCGCATTTATGCGCCTGTTGGCGTACATGAAGATTTGCTGGCGTATCTGGTGCGTCGCTTGCTGGAAAACGGCGCGAATTCTTCTTTTGTTAACCAGATTGTCGATAAAGATATTCCCGCCGCCGAAGTGGTCAGTGATCCCTATTACGACTGGGATATAGTCAAAGACCAACCCAGTCCAGGGGTGCATAAACCCAGTGATTTGTACCAGCCGGAACGGGTAAATTCAATCGGGTTTGATCTAACAAATGTCACTGATCTGGCCCGAATGAAAACCGCGCGGGATGGGTTTTTGAATACGCAATGGACGGTTTTCGCACAGCTTTCCAAGGGCACTGCTACGGGTGAAAGCCACGCCATTTTGAACCCTGCCGACCCCAATGATATTGTGGGCCACGTGACACTGGCCAGTGTCGCAGATACGCAAGCGGCAATTCAAAATGCTGCGCCTTGGGATGCGCCCCAAAGGGAGCGCGCCAAAGTGTTGAACCGCGCGGCTGATCTGTATGAGGAAAACTTCGCAGAACTGTTTGCAATCCTTTGCCGTGAAGCAGGAAAAACCCTGATGGATGCGATTTCAGAACTGCGCGAAGCGGTTGATTTTATGCGCTATTATGCAGCCCAGTCGGCACATCATTCAGATAGCACTCCGCGCGGTGTTTTCGCCTGTATTTCACCGTGGAACTTCCCGCTGGCCATCTTTTCAGGCCAAATCAGTGCTGCCCTGTCTGTGGGTAACGCCGTTCTAGCCAAACCTGCCGAACCCACCCCGATCATCGCCACCCGTGCGGTTGAATTGCTGTATCAGGCAGGCGTTCCACGCACGGCTTTGCAACTGTTGATCGGGTCAGGCCGCGAGGTTGGGGCCTTGATTGTGGCCGACCCAAACGTGGGCGGCACCTGTTTTACGGGCTCTACGGCAACCGCACAACATATCAACCGATCTGTGGCGCAAACCGGTTTGGTCACCGCCCCATTAATCGCTGAAACTGGCGGGCTGAACGCGATGATTGTCGACAGTACCGCCCTGCCGGAACAGGCCGTACGCGATATTGTGGCGTCTGCCTTTCAATCCGCAGGGCAACGCTGCTCTGCGTTGCGCATGCTTTATTTGCAAGAAGACATAGCACCCAAATTTTTGGAAATGCTTTATGGTGCGATGGATGCTCAAGTTGCGGGCAATCCTTGGGATGTGGCCACAGACATCGGGCCAGTGATCACACAGGTGGCCCTTGACGGGATTAATGCGCATATTGAAACGGCAACACGTGAGGGGCGTGTGTTGCATCAAACCGATGTGCCAAAAACGGGAACTTTCGCCAAACCAACCGCGATCAAAGTCACCGGAATAGAGGCTTTAACCAAAGAGATATTCGGGCCTGTTTTGCACGTGGCTACCTATAAAGCCAAGCATTTAGATCAGGTTGTAGAGGCGATTAACGCCAGCCAATACGGGCTGACATTCGGGGTGCATTCACGCATTGATACCTTTGTGAACAAACTGTGCAACCGCCTGAATGTCGGCAATATTTATGTCAACCGCAATCAAATCGGTGCCGTTGTAGGATCACAACCCTTTGGTGGAGAAGGATTATCTGGGACGGGGCCAAAAGCAGGCGGGCCGGATTATCTGAAGCGTTTCGTGATGCCCGAACCGGCGATGGGGCAGCCTTACACGGCAGATACGCTTGATATCGGGCAGGTGCAAAGCCTGATTGATGATTGTAAACGCCCGCAACGCGCGGCTTTACACACAAGCATTCTACCTGGGCCAACAGGTGAATTGAACCAGCTATCCACTTATGGGCGCGGCGTTGTTTTGTGCCTTGGCCCAAGCCTTGAGCAGGCCAAAACGCAGGCGAAGCATGCGCAAAAATCCGGGTGCGCCACAGTGATCACGGGGGCCATGCCATTGGAATACCTCGAAAACCTGCAAGGGTTTGATGCGGTCGTTTTATGGGCCGATGAAACCGCCTTGCGCACGGCACGTTTGGCGTTGGCCAAACGCAAGGGTGCTTTGTTGCCGCTGATTGATGCCCGCGATATTACAGAGCGCTGCACAATAGAGCGGCACATCTGTATTGATACAACGGCGGCGGGGGGCAATGCGGCATTGTTGGCGGCGGACAGCTGATATATGCTATGCCGTCATAAAACCGTTACAAAAACCGCATATTAAGCTATCATAATCCAAATAACCCATAGGAAATGATGCCCATGACCATCGGCGGCCCTAAAGTTCTAATCGTTGAAGATGAACCTTCGCAGCTTGAGTTGCTTAGTTATAACCTCGATGTTGAAGGTTATGACGTTTACAAAGCCGAAACCGGTGAAGAGGGTCTGTTGATCCTGCAAGAGGTTGAAATTGATCTGGTTTTGTTGGACTGGATGTTACCCCAAACCTCGGGCTTGGAAATCTGCCGCCAAATCAAGCGTGATAAGACGACCAGATCTATCCCTGTGATCATGTTGACCGCGCGCGGTGAAGAAGATGATAAAGTGCGCGGGCTGGATACCGGGGCGAATGACTACATAGTCAAACCCTATTCTATCAAAGAACTGCTGGCCCGTGTCCGCGCAGGCTTGCGAAACGCCAAGGGTGGTTTGGGTGTGAATATATTGACCTATAAAAGCCTGACAATGGATTTACGCCGCCATGTTGTCTGTCTGGGCGACAAGGTGATCCATCTTGGGCCACTGGAATTCAAACTGCTGCGCATCCTGATCGAGGCCCCTGCCCGCGTATTTTCACGCGACCAGCTATTGGAACGGGTCTGGAGCAACGCGTTAGAGGTGGAAACTCGCACCGTGGATGTGCATATCGGGCGGCTGCGTAAACAGCTAAATGCTGTGGCAGATGCAGATTACATCCGCACCGTGCGCGGGTTTGGGTATTCTTTGGATAAGGTGGCTTGAGGCTAAGATTATCAAACCATACGCATACATTTTGTTAAATGTAAAAATTTTTGGTATGGATATGGGTGAATTATTGGGATCATTGACCCCGTGAGACATCTATTTTATGTTTATGTACATATCACAGCTAAGCAGCTATTTTGGGAAAATATCTTTAGCATTCCATATACAAGGTAATTTATATGCACATTAGAACAGCATTCCTTAGAGCTGCAATCGTACTGATACCGTCTTACACCATAGCATTTCTAACCGAGAAAATGGTTTACGTCGTTCCAATGTTAGCCGCGACAAGCTTCTTTGCAGCCGCTGTCGATTTTTCACCTTCGAACCTACGTCGTCGCGTTGATGAAGACGAATCTGACGATGATAATGATGACAATGAAACAGCTTTGGACATTGGGATCGGGGATGGATAGTCTATCTAAGGCCACTTCGCTACAGGTGGCATCGACATCAGAACGGCTGACGGATCATGGCCTGATTGCAGGCCGAAATGGGTGCCACGGTCGTAGACCAGATTAAACTCCACATAACGGCCCCGTTTAATCAGCTGCACTTCGCGGTCGGCATCTGTCCACGGCTCGTCACGGCGTCTTGTAGTGATCGGCACGAAAGCATCCAGAAATGCGCGCCCGACATCTTGGGTAAACGCAAAGTCCGCATCCCAGTTGCCTGTATCCAGATCATCATAGAAAATACCACCCACCCCACGCGGTTCATTCCAGTGTTTGATAATGAAATACTCATCCGCCCAGTCTTTGAATTTGGGGTAATAGGCAGGGTCATGCCGGTCACAAGCCTTGCGCAGGACATCATGGAAAAACGCTGTATCTTCAGGCACTTCCACCATAGGGGTCAGATCAGCCCCGCCACCAAACCATGTGGCGTTTGGCGTCCAGAACATGCGTGTATTCATGTGAACCGTGGGTGTTTTGGGGCTGTTCATGTGCGCTACAAGCGACACACCTGAAGCCCAAAAAACTGGATTTTCTTCAAGGCCGGGGATGTTCTTGCGCGCCGCCATCGCCTTAATCATCATCGGTGACAAAGTGCCGTGAACGGTGGAGATATTTACGCCCACCTTTTCAAATAATCGCCCGCCGCGCATCACTGACATCAAGCCGCCGCCGCCATCCCCATCAGTGCCACGCGTGGTTTCGCGCAACTCGAACCGCCCTGCGGGCCTATCCGCATGTGGCCCTGTGACTTGCTCATCTTCCAATTTTTCAAACGCGGCACAAATTGTGTTGCGCAGTTTTTCGAACCATGCGGATGCGGTATCTTTGCGGCTTTGGGCGTCTGCGGGCATTTGAAGCAACTCCGAACTTAAATGATTACCCCTGATTAAAGACATTGATACCTATTTGCCAGCAAGAAGATGTGAAAATGGCTCGCGATTGTTCCAATGTGGCGCAAACAGGCAAATTGCAACCAGTCACCGCTTAGGGCGAAACCCTGCACCACTGGTTTAATAGGTCTACGCCCTAGGCAGTAACGCCAAACAGCCAGCCCACACCTGCCGTGATCACCATTGCAAACACGCCCCAAATAACCACACGCACTGTCGCGCGCTGAATTGGGGCACCTCCGGCTTTTGCACCCAATGCACCAAGGGCCGCCAATGCAAAGACAGTCACAATAAGGACTACGGGAATGATCAAAGCAACAGGGGCAACAATAGCGGCCAACAAAGGGATCGCCGCTGCAATACTGAATGTCACACCAGATGCCAAAGCGGCCTGAAGCGGATTGGCTGCATGCACTTCCGACAGCCCGAGTTCGTCTCTGATATGCGCTTTTAGCGCATCTTTCGCGGTCAGCTCTTTTGCAACTAAAAGTGCGGTTTTGTCGGACAATCCGTTTTCACGGTAGATTGCAGTAAGTTCTGCAAGTTCTTCGTTGGGGAAATCTTTCAGAGATTCGGCTTCTCTGGCAATGTCGGCACGTTCGATGTCCGACTGTGATGAAACCGATACATATTCACCTGCTGCCATTGACATGGCACCGGCACTAAGCCCTGCAACGCCGGCGATCAAGATTGCATTCGGATCAGGGGTTGCAGCGGCCACACCCACAATTAATGATGAAACGGATACAATGCCGTCATTGGCACCAAGAACTGCGGCGCGAAGCCAGCCGCTTCGCGTGATATAGTGGGGTTCCCCTGGGTGGGCACTGGCTTGGGACAATGGAATAACCTTTCGGATGATTAAAAAACATAAACGTCTGTACATTCTTTATTCGGTATTTTTAAAACTGACAATGGCCAGTCAAATCACCGATTATGGGCAAATGCGGCGGTTTATACTGTGCTAAACCGATGCTACCGCCCCTTCCAAACCGGATCACGTTTTTGCGCAAACGCTTTGGCCCCTTCCAGCTGATCTTCAGACCTATACAGCCTCTTGACAGTTTCAAACGCGCTGCCCGTGATCTTATTCAAGGCATCTTGAAACTTCATGCCTTCCGCTTCGCGCACAATTTCCTTAATCGCCGCATTAACCAAGGGCGGCCCACTGGCAATAAGCTGCGCCATTTCACGGGCTTTATCCATCAATACGTCCGCCGGATGAATATGGTTGATCAACCCCCAACGCGCGGCCTCTTGCGCATCAATCCAGCGACCTGTTAGCAGCATTTCCATCGCTATATGATAGGGAATGCGTTTGGGCAGCTTGATCGAGGCCGCATCGGCCACCGTGCCGGAACGAATTTCCGGCAAGGCGAATGTGGCGTGTTCTGCCGCCAAAATAATATCGCACGAAAGGGCCAATTCCAAACCACCCCCGCAACAGATACCGTTGACAGCACAGATCACCGGCTTGTTGAAATCAGGTTGTTCCTGCAATCCAGCAAAGCCGCCGACCCCGTAATCACCATCAACCGCATCCCCGTCTGCCGCCGCTTTCAAATCCCATCCGGGGCAAAAGAATTTTTCGCCGGCCCCGGTAATGATCGCCACACGCAAGTCAGAGTTTGCATTAAAATCGGCAAAAATACCCCCCATAATACGGCTTGTAGCCAGGTCGATTGCATTGGCTTTGGGCCTGTCCAAAGTCACCTCTAGCACCTTGCCGTCAATGTGGGTTTTAATCGGGGTATCCATCATCCCTGTCTCCTATCTGAATTAAAGCATCCGCTGCAATCGCCCCTTTTGGGGTACATAACAGCGGGTTAATCTCTATCTCTGCAACCCGCCCTGCATTTGCCTGAACGTAGCTTTGCACGGCCATGATACACGCGACAATAGATTTCATATCTGCCGCTGGTTGGCCGCGAAAACCGTTTAGCATTTTAGCGATGCGCAGCTTGCCCAATGCCGTTTCAATTTGCACCACAGTGCTGGGGATCAGCAGCGATACACGGTCGGCCAAAAGTTCAGCTAAAACACCGCCTGCCGCCAAAGTCAGCACATAACCATGCGCTTTGTCCATCACCACGCCGACCAGTAATTCCGCCACTGTTCCCGCAACCATTTCTTCCACCAGAAAGCTATCCGCAGGCATCGCGGTGGCAGCGTCAGCAACCGATTGCGCGGTGGCTAAATTCAACGCCACAGCCCCCACATCTGATTTATGCGCAATCCCTTGCCCTTTCAACACCACTGGAAAACCAATGTCAGATGCCGCCTGTCCTGCTGCATCTTCTGACGCGGCTGTTTGTGATCTCGGGGTGGCTACACCAAACGCTTGCAGGGCCGTTTTGGCACAAGCTTCATCAAGGGTTTTAAGGTTAATCGGGGCTTGCGGTACCAATACTGGATCACACAGTTTCCCGCCACGCCCACAAAGCACCGCCGCCTCAACCGCCGCCAAAGCCTCATCCAAACCGCAAAGCGGGGTGATGCCTTTTGCGATTAAATCAACCGCCACCTGCTCGGGCATATTTTCAGGCAAAGAAACCACCACAGCCATAGGTCGGCCACTGTTCTTGGCCGCATTTTCAACCGCTTCAACAACCCCGTTCCAAGCAGATAAATCACAGCGATCTTCACGCGGGAAATCAAGTATCAACATGCCCAAAGCCAGATGCGGCTCCATCATTGCGGTAAAGGTTGCCGTCATCGCTGCCATATCATCCCAGATATATGTGTGGTAATCCAATGGGTTAGAAATCTTTACCATAGGGCCTAAAGCCATGCCCAGGTTATCACTTTGGCTTTTGGTCAGTTCGGGAAAACACACATCACGCCCGATTGCACAATCCGCCATCAAGCTGGCCTCGCCCCCCGAACATGACATGGAAGCAATGTTATTGGATGCCAGCGGCCCTGTGACATGCAGCAATTTCAAAGCCTCAACCAGCTGTGGAAGCGATTGCACTTCCGCCATTCCCAACCGTTTAATCAGGGCCGAAGCCCCCGCCGCACTGCCCGCTAATGAGGCCGTGTGTGAAATCGTTGCCGCCTGCGCCTGATCGGATTTTCCGACCTTCAGCACCACAATCGGCTTGCCTAATTTACACCCAGTTGCGGCCAATGCTTCAAAATCGCGCAAATCGTCAATGCCTTCAATATGCAGACCCAATGCAGTCACGCGCGGGTCTTCCAGCAACGCCGCCCCGATCTGTGCCCCCCCCGTTTGCGCCTGATTTCCGGCAGTTACCACATAGGCAATCGGTAACCCGCGCCGCTGCATGGTCAGGTTAATCGCGATGTTCGACGATTGCGTAACAATCGCCACACCACTATCCACACGCACTCCGCCGTGCTGGTCAGGCCACAAAAGTGCTCCGTCCAGATAGTTCACAAAACCATAGCAGTTGGGGCCGATAATGGTCATATCGCCTGCGGCTTGCAGCAGTTGCGCTTGCAGGTCAGCCCCATCTGCATCTTCGCCAACGCTTTCCAAAAATCCGCTGGCAAAGCACACAGCACCACCTGCCCCGATGGCTTGTAATGCGCCCACGGCTTTGACCGTGGCAAAGCGGTTTATGCCGATAAAGCAGGCGTCAGGGGCATGGGGCAACTCAGAAATTGAGCGGACACATGGCACCCCCGCAATACTGTCTTTGGCCGGGTGTACGGGGTGAATCGCGCCCGAAAAACCGATTTCGCGGCACTTTATAATGACATTTTCGCACCATGTGCCGCCGCCGATAACGGCGATGGATTTGGGGCGTAATAAACGGTCTAACCCCATTCAGGCACCCAGTGGCCGCAGCAAATCACGGCTGATGATGTGACGTTGAATTTCGGAAGTGCCATCCCAAATCCGTTCAACACGGGCATCGCGCCAGAAGCGTTCGATGGGAAAATCATCCATCAGCCCCATGCCGCCAAAAATTTGCAAAGTTTTATCGGTTACACGCGCCAGCATTTCGCTGGCATATAGCTTGGCGCTGGCAATTTCGCGATTGGCAGGCAGCCCCTGATCCAACCGCCATGCGGCGGCCAATGTCAGCCAGTCGGCGGCATCTATTTCGGTGATCATATCGGCAATTTGAAAACTGACACCTTGGAATTTACCGATCTTCTGGCCAAACTGCTTACGTTCAGCGGCATAGTTCAGTGCATAATAAAAACACCGTCGTGCGCGCCCCACTGACATGGTAGCCACCGTAATGCGGGTGGCGTATAACCATTCATTCATCACCGCAAAACCACCGTCCACCGCGCCCAAAACTTGGGCCTGTGGTAGACGGCAATCATCAAAATCAAGGATGCAATTCTTGTAACCTTTGTGGCTGACAGAGTTATATCCATCACGCACATCAAACCCTTTAGTGCCGCGATCCACCAGAAATGTGGTGATGCGCTTCTTGGGCCCGCGCGGGGTTTCATCTACACCAGTTGCGACAAAAACAATAAAGAAATCAGCATGTTCCGCGCCAGAGATAAAGTGCTTTGATCCGTTAATAATCCAGTCATCGCCATCGCGAACCGCCGTGCATTTCATGCCGCGCACATCTGATCCCGCATCAGGTTCAGTCATCGCCARCGCATCCATGCGCTCACCGCGCACAGCGGGCATCARGTAGCGTTCAATCTGRTCGCCCTTGCAGGCCATCAGAATGTTTTGCGGGCGACCAAAGAAGTGGTTTAACGCCATCGAGCCACGCCCCARTTCGCGTTCCACAAGCGCGAAATCCACRTGTGATAAGCCCGCRCARCCYACRYTTTSMGGAAAATTGCAGGCRTARAAYCCCAGATCAAGGGTTTTTTGTTTRATCTCTTGSGCAATCTCTTTTGGCACCTCGCCTGTGCGCTCAACAAGTTGTTCGTGGGGATAAATTTCCTTCTCRACAAAACTGCGYACAGTTTTAACGATCATGTCCTGTTCTTCACTTAATCCAAACTGCATCTCTATCCCCTTTTCTGGCGTGGATCAGGTAATGTGCTGTGTGCCAATGCCGCCGCTTCTACATTTTTCAACACATTTGGCGCCGGATCACAGGTGCGCCGTGTTTTCAGGCTGACRTGCARTAAAARCTGCTCACCKGTGGCCARYAACGTGCCATCCTCGGCAAGCATTTTATGATGCAAACGCAGTTTTTTACCTTGCCCTTGCAGGATTTGCGAAAGCACTGTGATTTTTTGTTCGGCATGGGTTTCAGCCAAGAATTTGATGTCTATATCAACCGTGAAATAGCTTAAGCCCCCCGCGATATAGGCCGCATCGGCCCCAAGGCCCACCATCACAAAGTCGGCAGCATCCGAAAACACCTGGCCATAACGGCTTTCATTCATATGGCCGTTATAATCCACCCAATCAATCGGTATAACTCTGTTAATAGATTGAATTATATTGATAAAATCACATGTCCCAACTGGGATAAGCCGCACTTCGTGCGCATTTATCAAGGCCCCCGCCGCACTATCCTGCCCCTTTAACGCCCGCATCATCGCCACCAAATTATCATCGCGCAAGCGTTCCAATTCACGGATAGACAAAGCCCCTGATTGCGCATCAGATTGATCCGTAATCATATCGGTTAATTCATCCGTCAGCTCTGGCACATCCATCAATTTCGTCCACGGCCATTTCAGGCAAGGGCCGAACTGGGCGATGAAATGGCGCATGCCTGCCTCACCCCCCGCAATACGGAAGGTTTCAAACAGCCCCATTTGGGCCCACCGCAGGCCAAAACCGTAACGGATCGCATCATCAATTTCCTGCGTGGTGGCAATGCCGTCTTTGATCAACCACAGGCCTTCACGCCACACCGCTTCCAAGAAACGATCCGCAATATGGGCATCTATTTCCTTACGCACATGCAAAGGGTACATGCCCAAAGAGGTTAGAATGGATTTGGCCCGTTCAATAGCCTTTGCCGTGTTTTTGGGGCTTGGAACCACTTCAATAAGGGGCAGCAAATAGACCGGATTAAACGGGTGGGTTACCATCACAGTTTCTGGTCGTTTTAGACCTTCTTGTAATTCAGAGGGCTTAAAACCCGATGTAGAAGAGCCAATAATCGCGGTTTTTGGTGCATATTGTTCAATTTTCGCGAAAACCTTGTGCTTTATATCCAATCTTTCAGGCACGCTTTCTTGCACCCAATCAGCATTTTTCACTGCCATTTCTATGGTTTCGCAATAGGTTAATTTGCCCTCAGATGGCAGGGCCACATCATATAACATCGGCAAAGAACGCCGTGCATTTGCCAACACCTTATCAATTTTGCGTTTGGCATCCGGGTCAGGATCAAACAGGTTCACATCCCAGCCGTTCAGCAAAAACCGCGCAAGCCAACCGCCGCCAATGACACCACCGCCAATAATTGCTGCTGTTTTACTCATTGCGGGGCTCTTTTCGTAAGGTTCAGTTTTTCACGCACCTCTTGCGGCCCCATCACAGTGGCCCCCATGGCTTCAATGATGGTTACAGCGCGGCTGACCAGTTGTGCATTCGTGGCCAGCTGACCTTTGGCCAGCCACAGGTTATCTTCCAGGCCCACACGCACATTGCCACCTGCCAGAACGGCCGCTGCCACATAGGGCATTTCATTACGGCCAATGGAAAAAGCTGACCAGTTCCAATCACTTGGCACGTTATTAACCATCGCCATAAAGGTGTTCAGATCATCAGGCGCGCCCCACGGGATACCCATGCAAAGCTGCACCAAAGCGGGGGATTTCAGGATACCTTTTTCAACCAGGTTCTTGGCCAGCCACAGATGACCGGTATCGAACGCTTCGATTTCAGGTTTGACACCGAACCCTTCCATCATCGTGCCCATAGCTTCCAGCATACCGGGCGTATTGGTCATCACATAGTCGGCTTCAGCGAAATTCATCGTGCCGCAATCAAGCGTACAAATCTCGGGCAGACATTCAGCAATGTGTGCCACACGTTCCTCTGCACTGATCATGTCAGTGCCTTTCCCCAAAGGCAACGGCGCGCTTGGCGCACCAAAAACCATGTCACCGCCCATGCCAGCGGTCAGGTTCAGCACCACATCAATATCCGCGTCGCGCACACGGTCAGTAACCTCGCGGTACAGCTTCAGATCGCGTGATGGCACCCCTGTTTCGGGATCACGCACATGGCAATGCACAATCGCCGCCCCTGCACGCGCCGCCTCAATCGCACTTTCGGCAATTTGTTTGGGCGAGCGCGGTACATGCGGACTGCGATCTTGTGAACTGCCGGAACCTGTGACAGCGCAAGTAATGAAAACATTTTGGTTCATGGTTAAGGGCATTAAAAGACTCCTGTTCAATTAAGAAAAGTGAACACCAGATTGACTTTAAGCTTCATGCATATATAGACAATAATCATGCCAGTATGGACAAATACACTAGAGAAGCCCATCAAAATCAGTTTTCTTCTGTTTGATGAGTTTTCAAACAACTCTTTGGGGAATTGCCTGGAGCCGTTGCGGGCCAGTAATTCATTTTTGCCCAAGCCCGTCTTTGAATGGCAGTTTTTAACGCTGGACGGGCAATCAGTGCAATCATCCAGCGGCCTGCCGATTTTGCCTGACGGGGCTTTATCAGATATGAAACGCTGTGATTACCTGTGGGTAAATTCCAGCTATGGATATGAACAATACGGCACAGCCAAGACCCGTGTGGCCCTGCAAAGGGCGGCAAAGCTGACAGATACCGTCATTGGCTTGGATACGGGCGCTTGGGTCATGGCGGCCGCAGGTTTATTGACGGGCAAAAAGGCCACAATCCATTGGGATTTGTTCGACAGTTTTGCCGATAGGTTTCCAATGGTTGATGTAGAACGCAAACGTGTTGTGGAAGACGGAAACCGCATTACCTGTGCCGGTGCCATGTCGTCATTTGATTTATCATTACTGATAATTTCCAAACACTTAGGACAATCTTCTAAAGTAGATCTAGAGGCGTTTTTCATGCGTCATGACACAGGGCTTATCGCTGATACTCCACAACGAAACGCCCGCGATCCTTTGTTGAATAAAGCATTGCAACTGATGCGCAGCCACTTGGAAAACCCGCTTTCCAGAACAAGTATCGCAAAGCAGATATCGTGTCAGGCAAAAACACTGGATCGCCGTTCCATCGTTGAATTTGGCGTGCCCTTAGGCCAAGTTTACCGCCATATTCGCCTGTCTGCGGCACAGCAGCTGGTGACTTCGACATCCCTAAGCATTTTTGAAATTGCATTGCGCACCGGATTTCAAAACCCCAGTGCCATGACCCGCGCCTATAAAGCCCGTTTCGGTCTGACACCGACACAAAACCGTCAATTATAATCGCTTTGCTCTTTAAATCTTCACACATTGCGCCTATATTAGTTTTGTTCCTTCGGGGACTATGGTGATAAACGCGCATGTAATACACGGATCGGACCCGGGGGCGGTACCCGGCGACTCCACCAAAAATCCCTTCATTT
>JAESRV010000131.1 GCA_016764475.1 Amylibacter sp. | reverse complement strand
GTTAATAAATGTGCCGTGCTCTCTTGCAGACCCCGACCCCCGCCTTGTGCGTGTTCCAGGTGTTGGGGTTACACTTGGCCTTTCCATTTGGTTGCTTGTACAAGGCGATCTTCAGCGCACAGCCCGTGTTCGCGCTTTTGTGGATCATGCGGCAAATGTAATCGAAACCAACCGCGAAAGCTTTTTGGAGTAGCAAGATGATATGTTCTAAGGCATGCTGGGCTAGGGCTTGCCAGATGGCGGGTGCGCCACGTTGGATTTTCACCCCGACACGGGATTTTGCTTGCGCGTAGGGTACGTTGTATTCTTTCCAGGATCTGTCATATTTGTTGAAATGGCACAGTTTGCGTCTGATTGCTATTGTTGAAAACAGACCCTAGCTTTCGGTTTCTGCTGTCGGTTTCGGCAACAAGGCTTTCAGCAATGTCACGGCTTCTTTCGAATGCCAATCGGCATCCCCCTGCATACGGGCAATCTCTTTGCCTTGCACGTTCAGGATGATGGTTGTCGGCAGGCCGAATATGCCATTGGCGCGGGCAAACTTTTGTCTCGGGTCGCGCAGGATCGGCAGGTGTTTGATGTTAGCATCTGCAAAAAACTTCTTGATAGCCACAACCGGGTTGCGCCCCATGGCAACTGTTACAACTGCGAAATCATCACCGCCAAGCTCGGCTTGCAGCGCGTCAATCGAGGGCATTTCGGCACGGCACGGCGGGCACCAAGTAGCCCAGATATTCAGCAGTACAACCTTGCCTTTATAGACATCCAAATTGGTTTTCTTGCCGTTCACATCTAAAAAGCCAACACGGGCCATATCTTTGGGTTCCGCATGAAAACCGAGTTTTTTCATGTCGCCCGTGCGCAGTTCTTCGATTTCCAATAAATTCAGCGGTTCGGCCAAGACAGGATTTGCGCCCAGCGTTATGGCGGCGTATAGCAGGACAAACAGAAACTTGCGGGTCATTTATGGGCCTCTTTAACTTTGGTTACTTACATGTCGGACAAAAAACAGTCGAATGCAATGTGGGGCGGGCGTTTTGCCAGCGGCCCGGACGCGATTATGGAGGCGATCAATGCCTCGATCGATTTCGATAAGCGCATGGCGCGTCAAGATATCGAAGGGTCACGCGCACATGCAGCGATGTTAGCCCAACAGGGTATCATCACTCATAGCGATGCGGATGCCATTCGGAAAGGGCTGCTCACGGTATTGTCAGAAATTGACGCAGGCGAGTTTCAGTTTTCCAAAGCGTTGGAAGATATTCACATGAATGTTGAATCGCGTTTGAAAGATTTGATTGGTGAACCTGCGGGGCGGTTGCATACGGGGCGTTCACGCAACGATCAGGTGGCTGTGGATTTCAAGCTGTGGGTGCGTGATCAGATGGATGCGGTTGTGATCGGGCTTGAGGCCTTGATGAAAGCGTTATTGGTGCAAGCCGAGGCGGGCGCCGATATGGTAATGCCGGGCTTTACGCATTTGCAGGTGGCCCAACCGGTGACATGGGGCCATCATATGATGGCTTATGTTGAAATGTTTGCGCGTGATCGTTCACGGATGGTTGATGCGCGTTTGCGGATGAACGAGTCGCCCTTGGGTGCGGCGGCTTTGGCAGGAACCGGTTTTCCGATTGACCGCTATATGACGGCAAGTGCTTTGGGTTTCGCGCGCCCGTCGGCCAATTCACTGGATGCGGTTTCGGATCGGGATTTCGCGTTGGAATTTTTATCCTGTGCATCAATTTGCGCCACACATCTTAGCCGTTTTGCTGAAGAGCTGGTGATCTGGTCATCGGCGCAGTTCCATTTTGTGACCTTATCAGATCGTTTCAGCACTGGTTCGTCCATTATGCCGCAAAAGAAAAACCCTGATGCGGCGGAATTGATCCGCGCCAAGGTCGGGCGGATTAACGGGTCTTTAGTGGCGTTGTTGACGATTATGAAGGGTCTGCCGTTGGCCTATTCCAAGGACATGCAGGAAGACAAGGAACAGGTTTTCGATGCCGCTGACAGCTTGATGCTGGCACTGGCTGCAATGACGGGGATGGTGGGCGATATGACCCCCAATAAGGACAGTTTGGAAGTGGCTGCGGCAACCGGATTTTCTACCGCCACGGATCTGGCTGATTGGCTGGTGCGTGAGTTGGGAATGCCGTTTCGTGATGCCCATCATGCGACGGGGGCTTTGGTTAAAATGGCCGAAGATGGCGGGATTGATCTGCCTGATCTGACACTTGTACAAATGCAGTCGGTCTGTGGCGAAATAACCGATGCCGTTTTCAGTGTGCTTGGAGTGCATAACTCGGTAGCCTCTCGGCTTAGTTATGGTGGCACAGCACCAACACGGGTGCGCGAACAAGTGGCGCGTTGGAATAAGGAGATCGAGTGATGGTTTTACGTTTACTGGTAGTGATTGCACTGGGGTTTGGTGTGGCGTCTTGTGGGGTGAAAAATGACCCTTTACCGCGTTTGATGTCTGGGTCGTAAATTCATGGATCATTTTATTTACAAAGACGGTGTGTTGCACGCCGAGGGTGTCGCTGTCACTGAAATAGCGGCCAGTGTTGGCACGCCTTTCTATGCGTATTCGCAAGCCACACTTGAACGCCATTTTCGGGTGTTTGATGAAGCGTTAGCGGGCATGGATCATCTGATCTGTTACGCGGTCAAGGCCAACTCTAATATTGCTGTGCTTAAAATCCTGGGGGATTTGGGTGCAGGCATGGATGTGGTCTCGCTTGGGGAATATCTGCGGGCGAAAGCGGCAGGGGTTCCGGGGGATCGGATTGTGTTTTCGGGCATTGGCAAGACCCGCGATGAAATGCGCACCGTGTTACAAGGCGGTATTCGGCAGTTCAATGTTGAAAGCGAACCGGAGTTGGCTGTGTTAAACGCGGTTGCGATGGAATCGGGTGTGGTGGTGCCGATCACATTGCGGGTAAATCCCGATGTGGACGCCAAAACACATGCAAAAATCGCCACGGGCAAATCGGATAACAAGTTTGGGATACCGATTGCACAGTCGCGCCGTGTCTACGCGGTTGCAGGTGCGATGGACGGTATTGATGTGATCGGTGTGGATGTACACATCGGCAGTCAGCTGACCGATCTTGAACCTTTTCGCGCGGCCTTTTTGAAGGTGCGTGAACTAACCGAACAGCTACGTGAAGACGGCCACAACATCCGCCGTCTGGATTTGGGCGGTGGTTTGGGCATTCCTTATGCGCACTCTAATGAAGCCCCCCCTTTGCCGATGGATTACGGGCAGGTTATCCGTGAAACTGTCGGTGACATGGGTTGTGAAATAGAAATTGAACCGGGCCGTTTGGTGGCGGGTAATGCGGGTATTATGGTCACCTCGGTGATTTACAACAAAGCTGGCGAAGGCCGTGATTTTTTGATTGTGGACGCCGCAATGAACGATCTTATCCGCCCTGCGATGTATGACGCACACCACGATATTATCCCTGTGATTGAACCTGCGGTTGGTGTTGAATTAAATGCTGTAGATATTGTTGGCCCGGTTTGTGAAACAGGTGATACATTCGCCAAACATCGCAATATGCCCCCCGTGGCCGATGGCGGTTTGGTGGCGTTCAGATCAGCAGGTGCCTATGGTGCTGTGATGTCGTCTGAATATAATACACGGCCCATGATCCCTGAGGTTCTGGTGAGTGGTGATCAATTTGCTGTCATTCGCCCACGCCCAAGCTATGATGAGATGATAAATCGGGATAAGCTTCCTGAGTGGCTTTAGAAAAAGGCGGCGCATGGCGCGATCAAAACGTAAGGCAAAAAGGCATCTGGCGGCATTGAGCAAATCTTTGCGGGCAAAGATCGGTTTGTCTGGTCTTGCCTTGAATGTTGAACGTCTGGCCCGCGCATTCTGGCCTGCGATTATGCTTGGCCTGACCATTTTCAGCCTGCTGATCTGGCAGGCGCATTTGCTGCTTCCTACCCCATATGACCTTGGATTATACGCCACCCTAAGCGGGGCCTTCCTGTGGCTTCTATGGAAAGGCATCCGCGCTTTTTCACCCGCTACCCGCGATCAGGCGATTTTGCGGCTGGATGCGAATGCAAAAGGCAATCCAGTTATCAGTCTTGTAGACCGCCAGCTAAGCGGTGTGGATGATGCAGACGCACAAGAACTGTGGCAGTTGCACCAAAAACGCATGGCGGCTGAGGCCGAAAAGGTGGATGTGCCTGCCCCCCATGTTCGGCTGTCAAAACGTGATCCTTGGGCCTTGCGGCTGGTAACGCTGTTGTTCTTTGGCAGTGCTGTCTTTTTCGGGCAAGCCAACAGGGGCCAATCCCTGACCGAAACTTTACAGGATTTGGCCAGCGGCACTGGCGGCGAGGTTGCCAGTTTTGAAGCATGGGCAGAGCCGCCCGCTTATACTGGCTTTCCTGCGATTTATCTGAATACGCTGGAAGAAGGCAAACCGCTGGAACTACCTGTTGGTACAAGGTTGATATTGCGCAGCTACGGGGCAACGGAACTGGAAATTATCAGTGATGTGGCAACACTGACAGATGAACAGAAAATCCTGACCGATGAGCGCAGCTTCAAGATAACGGAAACGGGCACAGTATCGCTGAAAAAAGGGTATCGAACGGTGGCACTTTGGGACATTACCGTAATCCCTGACACCCCTCCGAGCGTAGAACTAACCGATGAAATTTCGCGCACGGTGCAAGGCTCCATACAAATACCTTACGCGGCAAAGGATGATTATGGGATCATCGGTGGCACAGTGTTGGTCACGCTTGATATGGATAATCTGGTGCGCCGTTATGGCTTGGAACTAGAACCTGAAAACACCGACCCGATCCGTTTTGAATTACCGCTGCCATTTAATGCGGACACAAGCGACTTTACCGATACAGCCGTTGAAGACCTGTCCCAACATCCTTGGTCGGGCCTGCCTGTGAAAATCAGTTTAAGCGTTCAGGATGCGGCTGGGAATGAAGCCGTGACTGCACCTGTGTTCATGCCGATGCCGGGCAAACGGTTTTTTGATACGTTGGCGGCCGCCCTTGTAGAACAGCGGCGTGATATACTGTGGAACAGGGGAAATATTGATCGTGTGCAGATGATCCTGAAAACCCTGTCGTATCTGCCTGAAGATGGATTTCCCAACCCAAAAGCGTATCTGATGGTACGCTCTGTTATTCGTCGCATCGGCTATACAGATGAACGCCCGATTAAGGATGCAATGGTGGCGGACATTGCCAAAACCTTGTGGCGGGCCGCCTTACTGATTGAGGACGGTGATCTATCCGATGCGGCCGCACGGCTGAAACGTGCACAGGAACGCTTGTCGGAAGCAATGAAAAATGGCGCGACCGATGCTGAAATAGCGGAACTGATGGAAGAACTGCGCAAAGCTACAAAGGATTATATGCGCCAACTGGCACAGAATGCGAAGCCGCAAGATGAACAAGCGACCAATCAGAATATCCAGCAAGTGACCCCCAGTATGATCCAGGAAATGATGGATAAGATTCAAGAACTTATGGAACAAGGCCGTATGGCAGAAGCGCAAGAATTGCTGGATCAGTTGCAACAGATGCTGGAAAACCTGCAAGTGACGCAAGGCGGTTCTGGTGGCGATCAAGAACAAAGTGGCGGCGAAAGCATGCAAGATACGTTGCGTGAACAACAAGACCTTGCGGATGAAAATTTTCAGGAAATGCAAGAAAAATTCAATCGTAATCAAGACGCGCAAAACCAAGAGGGCCAGCAACAAGGCCAGAACGAGGGTGGTGAACAAAAGTCAGGCAGCGGCAGTGATCTGGCTGAACGTCAAGAAGCCTTGCGCGAATTGATGCAACAACAAATGGATGGCTTGGCCCCCGATGATAGTGAAGCTGGCCAAGCCGCGCGTGAAGCATTGCGCGAAGCCGAACGGCAAATGGGGCAGGCCCGCGATAATCTGGAACAGGGGCGCGGGGTTGAAGCCTTGGACAATCAGGCGGATGCCGTGGAAGCATTACGCCAAGGGATGCAACGTTTGAACGAAGCCAATCAACAAGCAGGCGGCGGGCAAAACCGCGAGGGCCAGAAAAACGGTGAAACCGCAGGGCCGAATAGGCAAGACCCCTTGGGCCGTTCAACCGCGCGGCGCGGGGCTGCACAAAGCAATCAGAAGCTGTTGCAATCCGATGAACAATTACGCCGTTCCAAGGAAATACTGAAAGAAATCCGCCGCCGATCAGGTGAGCGCAGCCGACCACAGCTGGAACTGGACTATTTAGACCGTTTACTGGATCGGTTTTAAGCCCTAGACGCCCTAACCAATTAAACCCTTGATGACCTCAATCAACTGGCCGACCATGCTGGCGACAGTTTCAACCAATGTGGTTATAATGCCCAAAAAACCTTCGGCTTGCGGCATTTGTTTTACAATCTGCGGCGCGAGCATGTACAGAATGCCGATCAAAATACACAGTAGAAGCGCGTATTTGAACCCCATCATAAAGCCGCCTTTTGCTTTTTCGGTTGAACCGGCGGCAGTTGGATGATGATCCCCGTCGTCTTGTTCGGCTTCACTGGCAATTTCTGAACTTAGTTCATCTACATCCTGGAACATGTCTTTGCGGGCTGCTACATGCTCTTGGTTTTTTGCGGATGGCTGTTCGTCTGATGCGCCATACAAGTCGTCAGCCTCGCCAATATTTGGAAACGGACGTGCCGTGACATTGCCTGGAATTCTATCAGGTGTTGCATCATCGGCCTGGTGCGAAGTTATAAGGTCTTCAATTTCACGATCAATGGATTGATCGCCCTTCGGGGGGGGCGGGGCGACTTGTAGGGCTTCACGTGCGCCATTTGATGCAGGGCGCGAAAAGGGAGTGCCCGCTTTGGCTTCCTGTACCGGCTCAGGATCAAAGTCAGGGATATCCAGATCAGCAATGTCCAAAGTATCAGGGGTATTGGGCTGAGCAGGCTCAACAGGTGTCTCAAGAGTTTCAGCTTCTACTTTAGGCGTTTCGAAATCGGTTCCTTGTGTTTCCAACTCCATAATCCGGCGCCGGATTTCATCCAGATCATCGCTTTCCTCAAAAACCGAGGTTTCTTCGGCGGCTTCGGGAACAGGGTCTTCTATTGGAATGTATGAAGGTACTTCAACAGGTTTCTGATCTTCTTCAATGGGGTCTTCATGCACTGTGTCTGCTTCGGTATGATCCATCGGTGCTTCAACAGGTACAGATACAGGCTCTGGCGCGTCTTCAACAGCTTCCGGTTCTGGTATTTCATCAATATCGGCCACGTCTTTAGCTGCCGCAGGCGGTTTTTCGCCGCTGGAATATTCGGCCTCGGCGTGCAGAATGTCCAAAGCATCCTGGCCTATCTTGCTGGAAGGGGCCGCAGGTTCCTGTTCAATCTGGAAATCATCGCGCGGTGTTTCAGGCTCCATATCATTGGGGTCGGGCGCCGTTGCCCCGCGTGTACTGACAAAAGACGTATCCAGCTTACCTTCCAGATCATTAAACAGCTCAGGTGGTACATCACTGTCAGGATCGCCTGTGCCAGTAGGGGTTTCATAATCGGACGACAACATTTGAACGGTATCCTGAAACCAGTTATGGCCACAGTTCGCACATTGCACATCCCGCCCTTCGGCAGGGATGACGTTTTCATCGACTTCATACTGCGCAACGCAGTTTGGACATATTAGCCGCATATGATCCCCGTTCTTGCTGCTCAATCATTTGCTGATCGCATTATTCCTTATAGCCCTTGTAGCTATAAAAAACTGCTTTTCCAAGCAATCTGTTGGATTTCTTGTGATTGCCCCAATGGTTAAGGTAATAGAAGGTGATCAAGACAAGATTCGGAGTGAACCCGTGCTGCAATTACAAGAAGCAGGCTTTAGTTATAGTGGCCGTGATATTTTGGCAAACGTCAATCTGGATGTGGCCCCTGGCAGCTTTCATTTTCTGACCGGGCCGTCCGGTTCCGGGAAAACCACATTTTTACGGCTGTGTTATCAGGCCTTGATGCCAACACGCGGCACTTTGCGTATTTTAGACCGTGATGTGCGGGGGCTGGAACGTGAAGATATCGCGCAAATTCGACGGCGGATCGGTGTGGTACATCAAGACTGTAAGTTTGTTGACCACCTTTCCATGTATGAAAATATTCGAATGCCGTTGCAGGTATCAGGGCGCATGGCAGAACTGGATGACAGTGGTTTTCAAGACTTGATTGCTTGGGTTGGCTTGTCTGCCCATATGGATGCGTTACCCACCGAACTTTCCAGCGGTGAACGTCAACGTGCGGCATTGGCCCGTGCGGTTGTGATGTCGCCTGATCTTATATTGGCGGATGAGCCTACGGGTAATCTGGATTGGAAAATGGCGCAAAAAATTCTGACATTGCTGATTGAACTGAATAAGATGGGTAAAACCGTGATTATTGCCACACATGATTTGCAACTGATCCGTACCGCCAAATCACAGGTGAATGCGCGGGTGTTGCGGATTGCCAATAATCAGGTGCAACTGGCGGGGGCTGATCTATGAAACAGTTCTTTGCATTCTTCAGCAGTTTCCGGGTTTTACTGGCAGGCGATGCATCCGCCGACAGTGTGGTACCACCCTCGGGCTACACCGCAAGGCTGACCAGTTTTACCGCAGGGGCTATGGCCTTTCTGACCGTATTTGCGCTGGCCCTGTCACTGGCCACAGGCCGCTTGGCCGATCGCTGGTCAGATGAATTGGCCCGCACCTCTACCATCCGTATCTCTGCCCCCGAAGGGCAGATGCAAGCACAGCTTGATGCGGTAATAAACGTGCTGGAAACAACCACGGGTATCGCATCTTCGCGGGTGATGACCGACGAAGAACAACGCCGCCTGCTGGAACCCTGGTTCGGGCCTGATTTGCCACTGGAAAGCCTGCCGATCCCGCGTCTTGTAGAAGTGTTTGAGACAGATAACGGCCCCGATATGGAAGGGCTGCGCCAACGCCTGAGTGCCGAGGCACCGGGGGCTGTTCTGGATGATCACACCCGTTGGCGCAAGCCCTTGGTGAATGCGGCTAATCGGTTGCGGCTCTTGGGTATGCTGGCAATATTATTGATCGCAGGCTCAACGGCCGCAATGATTACACTGGCCGCGCAATCTGCGCTGGCGGCAAACGGGCAGGTGATTTCGGTGTTGCGGCTTGTAGGTGCCCGCGACACCTACATTGCGCGTGCCTTTGTGCGCCGCTTCACGGTGCGCGCTTTACTGGGGGCGTTACTTGGAACCGCCCTTGGTATGCTTGCAATTTTGCTGTTACCGGCCGCCGCCGAAGAGGGTGCCTTTTTAACCGGGCTTGGGTTTATGGGATGGCACTGGATTCTTCCGATGCTGATCCCGCCACTGGCAGCACTGGTTGCGTTCGGGGCAACACGTGCTGCCGCATTTCGTGCTTTATCAAGGATTTCGTAAATGAGTTTGGTGTTTCATTATTTCAGGTCAATCCTGTTTATCTTTTTGATGTATCTGGGCATGCTTGTCATCGGTGTGCTGGGGGCCATCCCCGCAGCCCTGTCACGCAATTGGGCCTATAAGGTTATGAAAGGGTTCTGCGCATATGTGCTTTGGCTGGCGCGTGTGCTTTGTGGTATTACTTACGAGATACGCGGTGAAGTGCCCACAGGTGATGTTGTGATCGCGTCAAAGCACCAGTCWTTTYTGGATGTSATCYTRCAYATGCACCTGTKKCCACGKGYRAATTATGTGATGAAACGCGARYTRAAATGGGCRCCTATYYTGGGCTTTTAYGCWATGCGTATCGGGGCCGCACCTGTGAAGCGTGGTGACAAATCCAAAGCGGTCARYCAGATGATGAAGGGGATTGAACGCAAGGATGGTGAGGCTTCTCAACTGGTGATYTAYCCRCAAGGTACCCGYGTGGCMCCKGGKGCTGATAAACCTTATAAAGTCGGYGCTGCGGTGATTTGTGTGCGCATGGGTAAACCTTGTATTCCGATGGCCACCAACGCGGGCGTTCTGTGGCCCAAGCGWGGSTTRYTRCGKYANCCGGGNTGTTGTGGTGTTCGAATACCTTGACCTTATGCCCGAGGGCTTGAAAGTGGAGGACTTCACCAAAGAGTTGCAAGCCCGCATAGAGCCTGCATCTGA
>JAESRV010000130.1 GCA_016764475.1 Amylibacter sp. | reverse complement strand
CGACATGGCAAATTATATCCCTGTGTTGCGTGATACGGTCAGTGGCACTTACCGTGGATATACCATTCATTCGATGCCGCCGCCCAGCTCTGGCGGAACACATATTATACAAATTCTCAATACCTTAGAGGGCTATCCTATCGCAGATATGGGCCATAATTCCGCCCAAACCATTCACCTGATGGCCGAGGCGATGAAACAGGCCTATGCGGATCGCGCAACCTATCTGGGGGACGCGGATTTTGTTGATGTGCCTGTAAAAGAACTGACCGATAAAAACTATGCCCGCGATATTCGCGCAAAAATTGATATGGCACGCGCACGGCCTGCAAATGATGTGAAAGCCAGTAATTTACTACCTTACGAAAGCAGCGAAACCACACATTTTTCAGTCGTAGACCGCTTTGGAAACGCTGTTTCTAACACATATACGATAAATTTCTCTTTTGGCTCTGGTATTGTCGCCACCGGTACAGGCGTGTTGATGAACAATGAAATGGATGATTTTTCGGCCAAATCAGGCGTGGCCAACGCCTACGGTTTAATCGGGGGTGATGCTAATGCGGTAGCGGCAGGCAAGCGGCCCTTGTCATCCATGAGCCCGACGATTGTGATGAAAGACGGCAAAGTGTTTCTGGTCACCGGCAGCCCTGGTGGTGCGCGGATTATCACCACGACTTTGCAGGTGATCATGAACGTGATCGATCATAAAATGAATATCGCCGAGGCCACACAGGCACCGCGCATCCACCACCAATGGCTGCCTGATGAGCTGCGAGTGGAGGAAGGTATCAGTGCCGACACCAAAGCAATTCTGCGCGCCAAGGGGCATAAGGTTGTGACCAAACGCACCATGGGGGCGGTGCAGTCGATCATGGTTGATCCTGAAACCGGATTGCTGCTGGGGGCGACAGATCTGCGACGCACCGGGTCATCGGTGGAGGGGTATTAGGGGTGTGGGTACGCTGGGTTAACCTGTCTGATTTGGTGTGAAATCCCGTGTCTGTATCACGTCGGTATTACATCGGTAACGCGTCGTGAAACCGGCGGGATGTTGAAGGTTAACGGTGGGGCAAACAATCTTGTCTAGCGACAGTTTCTGCTATAAAATTTTGCACTAGAAACAGTTTTTTGTATATTCTCTTTAGATTTTGGTTATTACATTATCCTATAAGTTAAACATAACATATATTATGAAGGAGCTAATATGGATGTCCATCGAACCCCTGTATTAACTATATTTGACACGAAGCAAAGACTCGAAGTCCCCTTATTTCAGCGGCAGTACGTTTGGAATATTGATGAGCAATGGCAACCATTATGGGAAGATATTCAACGAAAGTTTTCTGAGGCACTTGAGGGCAATACGGATGCACCCAGTCACTTTCTTGGCGCGATGGTTTTGGACCAAAAGCAAACACCAACTGGTCATGTGGTTGTAAGGCAAGTAATTGATGGGCAACAAAGACTTACAACTCTACAAATTTTCCTAGCTGCCTATCGTGATTTTTGTCGAGAAAATAATTGCAAAGAACTTGGTAATGAGGTTGATCAGGCCCTTTTTAACAGAGGTATGATGGCGAATAAAGATGTAGACCAATTTAAAGTATGGCCAACAAAGTTAGACCGCGTTCAATTCACTGATGTTATAAGCTCAGGTTCTCGCATCGAACTAATGAAACGCTACCCGACACGACGAAAGAAGTATGCAAGGACGGATGATCCAAAACCAAGAATGGTAGAGGCATATTTTTTCTTTTTTGCGGCATTAAAGGAGTTTTTCATCGGCACAGAAGGTGACGAAATAGTTGGCTGCGAATCTCCTTTAATTGATAGATTGGAAGAGTGTTTGAGGACTTTGAAATCTTCATTACTGGTTGTAGTTATTGATCTCGATAAAGATGATGATCCACAGGTTATTTTCGAAACTCTGAATGCACGCGGGCAAGCTCTTTTACCTGCTGATTTAATTCGGAATTATATCTTTTTAAGAGCACGGCGAGATAATCTCGACTTGGAGAGCGTCTATGAAAAATATTGGTACCATTTTGATGATGAATTTTGGCGGAAAGAAATTAAGCAAGGTCGTTTGAATAGACCACGCAGTGACTTGTTTATACAGCACCTTCTTGCCAGCCGTCAGGCAAGAGATATTCCAATTAAGCACCTTTATATGGAATACCGCCATTGGAGTGAAGGTGCTGAAGCTGATTTACCTGTTCTTAAAGAAATCCAGCTTATATCGGAGCAAAGTCAAAATTATCGAAGATTGCTAGAACCTGATATTGATGATCCAATTGCACCTATTGCAGAATTCGTTCGAACCTTTGAAATCAGTACAGCCTATCCACTCCTCCTAAGTTTTTTTGAATCGAAGCCAAGCGACGAAGATTGGCAGGAAATAGGCCGTATAATGGAATCGTATATTTTACGACGGGCGGTATGTGATTTTGGAACAAAAAACTATAATAAATTGTTCTTGAGCGCAGTGCGTAATCTGCGCCGCACAGGATTTTCACCCGAAAATCTAAAAGTATTTTTACAATCCCAAACTGGTGAGTCTGGCATTTGGCCTGATAACAGCCAGTTCAAAGATGGGTGGCTTAATAACGGGTTATACCGCCCGCTTGGGAGTGCTCGGCTAGTTCATATATTTGGCAGGCTGAATCAACGATTTGGCGGTACGAAGTCTGAAATTATTAAGTTTGAGGAAAAACCTACTGTTGAACACATAATGCCTCAAACTTGGATAAAATACTGGCCGTTACAAAATGGTGAGACAGGTCTTGAATACATGGAACTGTTTAATGCCGATGAAGCGGATTCAGGAGCGATAGGAACGCGAGAAAGGAATGGAGTTATCCAACGCCTTGGCAATCTTACAATAATATCTCAAGCATTGAATGCCGCCGAAAGTAACCTTCCGTGGGCAAAAAAGAAACCAGAACTACTGGCTCATTCCCTTTTGCCAATAAATCAAAAATTAGGATTGGAGGAGGTATGGGATGAAGACCGAATTGCAGCTAGAGGGCGGGAATTATTTGAACATGCGAAGGATATTTGGCAACGGTAATCGTCTTATCTTGCAGACATAAGCTTTGCCTCGTTAACTCCGTAGGCGTCTGTTTGTGTTTCGCCCCCCCCCCAAACACCAAAACGTGTATACATCCGTACACATTATCCTCTTGCCCGAATCCTTAACATCCCTTAAGTTTCTAATCGGAAACATCGGGAGACGCTGACAGTATGTCAGGGCCGAAGGAGCAACCGCCTCGGAAACTCTCAGGCACAACGGACCGCTGTTTTGACAACTCTGGAGAGTGGTGCTAAATGCATCCGCCGACGGGATAGCGATCTCAGGCACAATGGACAGAGGGGGCATCGATGTGCCGGGATAATCCCGGCCGACCAAAGGGGTAGATGCCATGACTGATTTACAAAAAACATCGCTGCATGAATTGCATGTGGGATTAGGCGCCAAAATGGTGCCGTTTGCAGGCTACGATATGCCGGTGCAATATCCCATGGGTGTGATGAAAGAACATAACCATACGCGCACGCAATCGGGGTTGTTTGATGTCAGCCACATGGGGCARGTGATCTTRCGGGCCAAGTCAGGYGATACGCGCGATGCGGCTTTGGCTTTGGAAACACTGGTGCCGATGAGCATTGCRGGKGTKGCGGAAAACCGTCARCGYTATGCGTTTTTTACCAATGATGCGGGCGGTATWCTGGATGATTTGATGGTGGCAAACCGTGGCGATCATTTGTTTCTGGTGGTTAATGCYGCSTGCAAAGACGCCGACATTGCCCATATGCGSGYRCACYTGTCAGATGCTTGCGACATTGAAGTGATCGAAGATCGCGCTTTGYTGGCTTTGCAGGGGCCTGCGTCTGAARYGGCTTTAWCGCGKYTRTCGGRTGATGTGGCGGGCATGAAGTTTATGGATGTGGTCACGACTGAAATTCTAGGKGCMGAATGCTGGATTTCGCGTTCGGGTTAYACTGGCGAAGACGGTTATGAAATCTCAGTGCCGAACGACAAAGCTGTGGCTTTGGCTGAGGCACTGCTTTTGATGGATGAAGTAGAAGCCATCGGTCTTGGTGCGCGTGACAGCCTGCGTTTGGAAGCCGGGCTTTGCCTATATGGCAATGACATTGATACTGGCACCACACCTGTGGAAGCGGCTTTGCTTTGGGCGATCCAGAAAGTACGGCGCACAGGTGGCGACCGCGCAGGCGGGTTTCCGGGGGCGGATGTGATCTTGGGGCAAATGGCAAACGGGGTATCGCGCAAACGCGTGGGCATTCAGCCTGCGGGGCGCGCCCCGATGCGCGGCCACACGGTATTGTTTGCCGATGAAACATCTACAGACCCGATTGGCGAGGTCACCTCTGGCGGTTTCGGCCCCACGGTGCAGGCCCCTGTGGCCATGGGCTATGTGGCGATTGAACAGGCCAAGGTAGGTACAGAAATATTTGCGGAAGTACGCGGCAAACGCTTGCCCGCAACGGTGGCGGCAATGCCGTTCACACCGGCAAACTTTAAACGATAATCTATCAGGAGAGAAATGATGAAATATACTGAAGAACACGAATGGCTGCGCAAAGACGGTGATCTGGTTGTTGTGGGCATTACCGCACACGCCGCCGAAGCGCTGGGCGAGATTGTTTTTGTGGAACTGCCCGATGTGGACAATGAAGTGGCCAAAGACGATGAGGTTGTGGTGATCGAAAGTGTTAAAGCCGCATCAGACATTTTGGCACCTCTGGACGGTGAAATTGTCGAAGTGAATGAAGCTTTGACCGACAACCCCGGCCTGATCAACGAAGACCCGATGGAAGGCGCCTGGATTTTCAAAATGAAGCTGTCCGACCCGTCCGAGTTGGACGCGTTGATGGATGAAGCGGCCTACAAAGCCCATATCGCTTAAATTACGCAGGATTGCCAAATGCCCTATAAGCTGACCGATTATAAACCCTACGACTTTGCCAACCGCCGTCATATCGGCCCTTCTGCGGCTGAAATTGACGCGATGCTGGATGTTGTGGGCGCGACCTCACTGGATGATCTGATGGATCAGACCGTACCGGAGGATATTCGCCAAAAAGATCCGTTGAACTGGCCACCGATGTCAGAACGTGAAATGTTGGCGCATATGCGCGATGTCGGGCGGATGAATACTGTTTTTACATCAATGATCGGGCAGGGATATTACGGCACTGTCACGCCACCTGCCATTCAGCGCAATATTCTGGAAAACCCCGCTTGGTACACGGCTTACACGCCGTACCAGCCGGAAATCAGCCAAGGACGCCTTGAAGCGTTGTTGAACTTCCAGACCATGATGACTGATTTGACAGGCATGGAGATATCCAACGCATCGCTTCTGGATGAGGCCACGGCATGTGCCGAAGCCATGACAATGGGGCAGCGGATTGCGAAATCCAAATCAAAAAGCTTTTTTGTAGATGAAAACTGCCATCCGCAAAATATTGCGGTAATAAAAACCCGCGCTAAACCTTTGGGTATTGAAATCATAGTGGGCGCAGCCGATGATATGGATGCGTCAGCGGTTTTCGGGGCGATTTTTCAATACCCCGGTACCAATGGGCACGTGCGTGACTTTACAGACCTGATCACAAAATTGCATGAAAATAAAGCTGCGGCGATTATTTCTGCTGATCCACTGGCCCTGACATTACTGAAAGAGCCGGGTGCGATGGGGGCTGATATTGCGGTTGGTTCTACCCAACGCTTTGGTGTGCCTATGGGGTATGGCGGGCCGCACGCGGCTTATATGTCGACGAAAGAAGCCCATAAACGATCCATGCCGGGGCGTTTGATCGGGGTGTCAGTGGATGCACGTGGCAATCAGGCGTACCGCTTGGCACTGCAAACCCGCGAGCAACATATCCGCCGTGAAAAAGCCACTTCTAACGTGTGTACGGCGCAAGCCTTACTGGCCGTGATGGCCTCTATGTATGGTATCTTTCATGGGCCGGAAGGCTTGAAAGCGATTGCGCAACGTATTCACATGATGACGGCATTGCTTGCTAAAGGCATAGAAAAAATGGGCTTTACCGTTGAGCCTGTTGAATTTTTTGACACCATCACAGTTGATGTCGGGCCCTTGCAATCGGTGGTAATACAAGCGGCACGTATGGAAGAAGTAAATATCCGTGCGGTTGGAAAACGCAAAGTTGCAATGTCGGTGGACGAGTCTACTGCCCAAAAGACGCTAAAAGCGATTTGGCGGGCTTTCGGGCTGGATGAAAGCCTGCACCCAACGGATGCGGATTATCGTTTGCCGGATGGTATGGCGCGTACCAGCGAATACATGACCCATCCGATTTTCCACATGAACCGGTCCGAGGCCGAAATGACCCGCTACATGCGCCGTCTGGCTGACCGCGATCTGGCACTGGATCGCGCCATGATCCCGCTGGGGTCTTGCACCATGAAGCTGAATTCAGCGGCTGAAATGATGCCTGTCACATGGTTTGGCTTTGCCAATATGCACCCGTATGTACCCGCTGAGCAGGCAAAAGGGTATTCGTATCTGATTAAAGATCTGTCCGATAAACTGTGTGAAATTACAGGGTATGACGGTATATCCATGCAACCAAACTCTGGCGCGCAAGGTGAGTATGCAGGCCTGTTGACCATTGCCGCATATCATAAGGAAAATGGCCAAGGGCACCGTAATATCTGCCTGATCCCGACCTCTGCACATGGTACAAACCCTGCGTCGGCACATATGGTTAATTATAAAGTAGTTGTCGTCAAGTCATCTGAGAACGGTGATATTGATGTGGCCGACTTCCGTGCCAAAGCGGAACTGCATTCGGACAATCTGGCAGCTTGTATGATTACCTATCCTTCAACACACGGTGTGTTTGAGGAAGCGGTGCGTGAGATTTGCCAAATCGTGCATGACCACGGCGGGCAGGTCTATATGGACGGGGCCAATATGAATGCGATGGTCGGTGTGGCACAACCGGGTGAAATTGGCGGTGATGTATCGCATTTGAACCTGCATAAAACGTTCTGCATTCCACACGGCGGCGGTGGCCCGGGCATGGGGCCTATTGGCGTAAAACAGCACCTTATCAAACATTTGCCCGGGCATTTCCATACGGGTGGTGAACAAGGAGCGGTTTCTGCCGCACCTTTTGGCTCCCCCAGTATCTTGCCTATTTCATGGGCCTATTGTTTGATGATGGGCGGTCAAGGTATGACGCAGGCCACCAAGATGGCAATCCTGAATGCCAACTACATCGCCAAACGTCTGGAAGGGGCATATGAGATTTTGTATCGCGGCCCCAACGGGCGGGTAGCACACGAGTGTATCGTTGATACACGGCCCTTGGAGGTTAGTTGCGGTGTGACCGTGGACGACATCGCCAAACGCCTGATTGACTGCGGCTTTCACGCGCCCACTATGTCATTCCCGGTGCCTGGTACTTTGATGGTGGAACCAACCGAGTCAGAACCCAAGGCCGAACTGGACCGTTTTTGTGATGCCATGTTGGCGATACGGGCCGAGGCGCAAGACATTGAAGACGGCAAATGGCCAAGGGATAACAATCCCTTGTGTAATGCCCCCCACACAATGCGCGATTTGGTGAGTGACTGGGACAGGCCCTATAGCCGCGAACAGGGTTGCTTCCCTCCGGGATCGTTCAAGGTGGATAAATACTGGTCACCGGTGAACCGTGTGGACAATGCATATGGCGATCGTAATTTGATCTGTAGCTGTCCGCCGATGGAAGATTATGAGGATTAGGGTTTAAGAATTGATCTTGGCAATCCCGCTGGAAGGCGGGGTTGCCTTTTTGGGGAAGGGGAAATTTTGTCGACTGGTTACTATAAAACAGAAGATATAGATAAAATAACAGGTAAATTCCATGAGTTAGAAGAGAAACACAAAGCTCTTAAATGGAGCACATTAAAACGCGAGTTCGTAACTTCTAAGGGAGGTGAATTTGCAAAACACGGTTATCTGCGTAGATGCGATACACTCTGGCGGTGTATCCAGAAAACGTTTGATATAATCCCCCCCGATTTGGATGGTAAACCAAGCAGGAATGATACCAAAGATGTGACGATATTTCTCAATTCGTTCATGATCAACGTCTTTGGTGCGTGTGACAACCTTGCGTGGATATTGGTTCATGAAAAAAGGATAACGAAATCAGGTGGAAACGACCTACCGCCTGCTTGGGTTGGCTTTAGAAAAGATAACAAGTTTGTACGAGATAAGTTATCCATAGAGATGATTGCGGTACTTGATGGCTTTGGCGATTGGTTTAAGCACATTGATGATTTTCGACATTCGTTAGCACACAGAATTCCATTGTATGTTCCGCCCTTCATGATCCGTCATGATAGGGAAGATGACTATAACCGCCTTGAAGGTGAAAGTTGGGATGCACTAAAGCGGGGTGAATTGGACGAACATACTCGGCTCAAAAGTGAGCAAGATGATCTGACATTTTTTCGACCGTTCTTCACACATTCGTTTTCGGAAAAATCACCAAGCGTGGCGATACATCCCCAGATGCTTGCCGATTTTGCTACAGTGCTTGAGTTGGGCGAAGCAACACTTGAAGAGTTGAGCAGGGCTGATGCCAGTGAAACCTMMMAATAATAYACGTAGCGCCYGACCCTGGGTGGGTGCAYTTGCGCCCTCCCGTGGGGAGGGTCGGGCGCGGCCCTCGTCTAGGGACGACGGCTGGGATGGAGGAAAGCTATATATAGACTCAAAACTATTTTACTTTTATTCATTTGTTATGAGAAAAAACAAAAAACAATTGCTTGCAAACTTAAGACACGAATTGGCTAACGCCATCTGGATAACAAGTGCTTATAATGTGCCATCTTTGTGTCTTAGATTAGGGCTTGAAGAAGGAACAGAACAAGAGGCGTTTCAAAGTAAATATAAATATGCAGAACGGCGCCTTGCAAGACTAGATGGCGAAGCTGTTCTAAAAATCTCTCAAAAATTATTAACCGAAGAAGACCATTACAAATTGGGCGAAGTTGTTGAGTTACTTTCCGACTTAAATAAGCAAGATATTTCAGAGTTATCTCGTAGAAATATTGTCAAATTGTTTAACCGTAACGGCCTTAGTACAGAAATGAATGAATTTGATTTTCTGAGACGATTCCTGCCAGTAGATGAGATCACAATAGACACAAGTTATGGAAGCGAAACGCTGAGCGATTTTTTAATTAGAGTTTATTCAAGCTCAGAACCAGTTTCAGATTCAACAATTTTAGCCACAATTGGATTAGTAGACGGTTCATTAAAGCAGTTTACTGCTTTCTTGGAAGAAGTGGCCAATCCTGTTTGCCAAAACCCAACACAACAACGAAACCTTATTTCAAAAATTGACTACATAATCGAGAAAGACAATTTCAAATTCCATCGTGACGGATCAATTTCTGGAACCCCAATATTCAAAATTAAAGAATTATCGAAACATACTCCCTCTGATAGAAGCATTTCGCAAACTTTAAAAGAATTCGACCCTAACCACATCAGTGCAAGATGGGATGAAGCACTTACCCGCAGAACAGACAATCCAGAAGGTGCAATAACTTTAGCTAGAACCCTTTTGGAAGATGTATGTAAATGGATCATTATAGAGGCAGACGGTAACTTTAAAGAAAAAGATGATCTTACTGCGCTTTATAAAAATCTGGCTAAGATTTTGAATTTGGCACCTGACAACCATACCGAACAACTATTCAAACAAATATTAGGCAATTGTCAGTCAATAGTAATTTCTTTGGGTTCCATTAGAAACAAATTGGGAGATGCACACAGTATTGGACCAAAAAGAATTAAAGCTTCTGCGCGTCATGCAGAATTAGCTGTGAATCTTTCTGGAACAATGTCCACATTTTTAATTTCCACATGGAAAGCTCAAAATAACACTAAAACATAACTTAGCTTATATGGTAATTCAGCCATTTTCCCCTCTCACCCACATCCTATCCTGCCAAACCTGTGGGCTTTGTAATCTCTACAAACGGTAGGTGTTGACCATAATTAGGTCGGGGAGGCTATAACCTATGTCCAGGGTATAAAGGGCATAATCAATACCAAGTAAAAGCCCGCAGAAATCCTCCCCTTTATCATAGCGTATTTTTGATAACACCACAAAACCAACCACTTAACTCCATGTCCCAGTCGGGACATCGGCGCAGATCGCCGCCAACTTCTTATATTTCACCCGCCATCAATTGCGCATAAATCTCTGCATCCGTCGCCCCTTCAGACCCGATCACCAGAACCTTTGATGCATCATTCAGGCCCAGCTTTTCCCGAAGCCCATCCTGACTAGCCCCGGCAATCACGGCGGCAAACCCCGCCACCGCACTCTCGCCAGCAACAATGCTTGGATCATCCCCCAAAGGCCTGCCTGCCAGTCGCATCGCAGGGGCCACAAGGCTTTCAGGAATGGTCA
>JAESRV010000129.1 GCA_016764475.1 Amylibacter sp. | reverse complement strand
CCCTTGCATGGGGCGGTGCGATACGGCACCGACTTTGGAACTTGGTCATAACCATATTGATCATGCGGATTTGGATAAGGTCGCGGTGGCGATCAAGGCGGATGACACGCACGCACATATTCCTGATTATGTAGGCTTTGATGCTTATGCGGCGGATGGTGGCTATGCCGAGTTGAAAGCCTTGCGGGGTGGTTCGAAAACCCGCGATCAAGTGCAAGATGAAGTGCTGGAAAGCGGCCTGCGCGGTATGGGCGGGGCAGGTTTTCCGTCTGGCAAGAAATGGTCATTTGTACGCATGAACGAAGGCCCGCGTTATCTGGCGGTGAACGGGGATGAGGGCGAACCCGGCACCTTTAAAGACCGTTACTTTCTGGAACGTGACCCGCATGTGTTTCTGGAAGGTATGTTGATTGCGGCTTGGGCTGTTGAAGCAGAGAAATGCTTTATTTATATGCGTGATGAGTATCCTGCGGTGCTGTCACTTTTGGCCGCCGAGATCACCAATTTGGAACAAGCGGGTATTGTTGAAGCTGGCTATATCGACCTGCGGCGCGGTGCGGGCGCCTATATTTGCGGCGAAGAAAGCGCGATGATTGAAAGCATTGAGGGCAAGCGCGGCATGCCGCGCCATCGCCCGCCGTTTGTGGCCTCTGTGGGCATATTCAACCAACCGACCTTGGTGCATAACGTGGAAACACTTTACTGGATTTGCAAAGTTGTGCGCGAAGGTGGTGATGTTTTTGGCGCACACGGGGCCAATGGGCGCAAAGGCATGCGCAGTTATTCGGTGTCGGGACGGGTGAAAAAACCGGGCGTGAAAATTGCCCCTGCGGGGCTGACGATCAAGGAATTGATCGAGGATCATTGCGGCGGGATGCTGGAAGGGCACGCGTTTAAAGCGTATCAGCCGGGCGGGCCGTCTTCGGGGCTGTTGCCTGCAAGCATGGACGATATTCCACTGGATTTCGACACGTTGCAACCGCATGGCACCTTTATCGGATCAGCCGCCGTGGTGGTTTTGTCTGATCAGGACAGTGCAAGACAAGCCGCGTTGAACATGCTGCGGTTCTTTGAAGACGAAAGTTGTGGGCAATGCACGCCTTGCCGTGTGGGCTGTGAAAAAGCGGTAAAGTTGATGCAGGAAGATACTTGGGATCAGGGCCTGTTGGAAGAACTTTCAACCGCGATGGTGGACGCATCTATTTGCGGTTTGGGGCAGGCAGCACCGAACCCCATTCGCATGGTGATAAAACATTTTGCAGATGAAATCTAAGGCGCATGGATAGCTTCATACCCAGGTTTTTTGAAATCGGTGCGCTATCTGCGATCATTTACCTGCTTGGGTTTTGTTATCGTGCCGCATCCACACCCAAAACAATACTCAAAACCCTTAGCATCGGGGCCTTGGCCGTGGCCTCGCTTATCGCGGGGGCACCCATATGGCTGACCTTGGCATTGGCCGCATGTGCCTTGGGGGATTATTTCTTGTCGCGCGACGGGGCTGCGGATTTTATCAAAGGTGTTGGTGCGTTTGCAGTGGGGCATCTGTTTTATATTGTTTTGTTTCTGACCGACCCGCTTTCAAATACCAGCCTGATCACGATCAATTCACGGGTAGCAATCCTGTCGGTTTTGATCATTATGTCACTGCTCATGATGGGCATATTGTGGTTTTATGCAGGTAAGCTGCGCCAAGCGGTTCTGGGCTATATCACCATCATCACCGCGATGGGCATTGCCGCCGCCACCCTGCCTTGGCAGACCAATTATGATATTGTGATGCTGGGCGTGATGTTCTTTATTCTGTCTGATCTGATCCTAGCTATGCAACTGTTTTTAATGACAAAAGATGCTTGGACGATTAAGACTGCCCCTTTCCTTGTTTGGGTGTTTTATTGGTTGGCTCAAATGCTGATCACCGCAGGTTTTGTTTTGCGCGTATTGCAAAGTTAAGTTTATAGGCTTTCATCCCATTGAAATGCGTATTAGGTGGTCGGTAAGACTTTTGGAGCTTTGACGTATGTCCTTTTTTAAGAAACTCAAAGACAGGCTGTTTAATTCCTCTTCCAAGATTGAAGAGGGGTTGGATGCGATTGTTGAAGAGGGTGGTATTGAAGAAGAAGCCCCGAAAGAAGAGCTTGCGCCAGTAATAGAATCACCGCAGCTGCCTGAGCCTGAGCCTGAGCCTGAGCCTGAGCCTGAGCCTGAGCCTGAGCCTGAGCCTGAGCCTGAGCCAAAAAAAATTGCTGAAGAAACCAAGCCTGAAAATGCAGGGTTTATCGGGCGTATTCTTGGCCGCAAACCGCAGGATAAAATCCTTAAGCGGGTGCTTGATGATGCGATGCTGGAAAGCCTGGAAGAGCTGTTGATCACCACCGATATGGGGGTGGAAACATCGCTTCGTGTGGCCGCGTCCATGGCCGAAGGGCGGTTTGGCAAGAAGCTGGGTGTTGATGAGATCAAGGGCCTGTTGGCCGCTGAAATTACCCGCATCATGGAACCGGTGGCCAAACCGATGCCGCTTTACCCCAAAAAACCGCAGGTGGTTTTGGTGGTGGGTGTCAACGGGTCCGGTAAAACCACCACCATCGGCAAGCTGGCCAGCCAGTTTAAGGCTGCTGGCAAATCTGTGGTTATTGCGGCTGGCGATACGTTTCGTGCCGCCGCCGTTGAACAGTTGCAGGTTTGGGGCGAACGCGCAGGCGTGCCTGTGTTGACCGCACCCGAAGGATCAGATCCTGCCTCGCTGGCTTATGAAGCGATGGAAAAGGCTGAAGCGGATGGCATAGATTTGCTGATGATCGACACGGCGGGACGTTTGCAAAACCGTCAGGATTTAATGGAAGAACTGGCCAAGATTGTGCGGGTTATTCGCAAAAAAGACCCTGATGCGCCGCATAATACCTTGTTGGTGCTGGATGCAACAACGGGTCAGAACGCATTGGCGCAAGTCGAAGTTTTTCGAGATATATCGGATGTCAGCGGCCTGATTATGACCAAGCTGGATGGCTCTGCCAAAGGCGGTGTTCTGGTTGCATTGGCCGATAAATTCGGCCTGCCGATCCATGCGATCGGTGTGGGTGAACAGATCGACGATCTGGCACCGTTTGATCCGGAAGAGTTTGCTCAGGCTTTGACGGGTCATAAAAGTTGACAGACTGGCTGATTTCAATTGAAGGCACGGCTTCCGGCCACCAATTAGCCTTGTTCCTTGCGTTATTTGCCGCCCTGATGCACGCTATATTCGGTGCTTTGCAAAAGGGCCGTCATGACCCGTGGTTGACGCGCGGGGCGATTGATTTTTGTTATGGCGTCATGGCGATGCCGTTCGCATTGTTTGTAGTACCTTGGCCTGAACCCCATATGTGGTTGATCTTTGCAGGCATGTTCGTGATCCACGCGGTTTACAAACTTACCCAAGCCACGGCCTATTCTTATGGGACGTATACGGTAGTTTACCCCGTGGTGCGCGGTCTTGGCCCTGTGGTGACCGTGTTGGCTGCCGGTTTCGTTTTTGGCGAACATTTTGCCGGTTTGCAATGGGGTGGCTTGGTGTTGTTGAGCCTATCAATACTTGCGTTGGCAGTCCTTAATCTGGCCCGTGAAAAGATCAACCGAAAAGCCATCAAGCTGGCCCTTGCATGGGCTGTTGCCACGGGTTTTATGGTGGCGGTTTACACCACATATGATGCCTACGGCATTCGTGAAACCCCCAATCCATTCACCTTTTTGGCGTGGTTTTTCTTTATCGACGGATTCTTGTTTCCGATCATAGCCGTTGTGATGTGGCGGCGTATGGAAAGCCCACCTGAAATACGCCCGTTGATGATGCGCGGCTTCATTGGCAGTCTTGTGGCGTTTATGAGTTTTGGATCTATTTTGATGGCCACGCGGCTGGATAAAGTGGGTGAGGCGGCGGTGTTACGGGAAACTTCAACCGTGTTTGCCGCCATTATCGGCTGGGTATTTTTAAAAGAAGCCGTCGGCCCCGCGCGGGCGATTTTGATGAGCTTAATTGCCGCTGGTGCGGTTTTAGTGGAATTCGGCGGATAGCCGATATAAAGGGTCGATATGACAGAGAAAAAGATAAACCCGATTGTGAAGATAGCCCTTGAAATGGGGCCTATTATTTTATTTTTCATTGCTTACACCAAGCTGAAAGAAAACACCTACACGATTTTGGGCCGTGATTATGAAGGCTTTATCGTGGTCACCGCGATTTTTATTCCTGTGCTTTTGATCGCCACGGGCATTCTTTGGGCGTTAACTGGCAAGCTGTCAAAAATGCAGATCATGACGGCGGTTCTTGTGGTGGTTTTTGGCGGTCTGTCGGTTTGGCTGAATGATGATCGTTTCATCAAGATGAAACCGACAATGCTGTACCTGTTCTTTGGCGGTTCGTTGGGGTTTGGCCTGCTGCGCGGACAATCTTATTTGCAATCCATGATGGAAGGGGCGATGCCGCTGGATGATCAGGGCTGGATGATCCTGACCAAGCGTATTTGTATCTTTTTCCTGACATTGGCTGTGGTCAACGAGGTTGTCTGGCGCACCATGTCAACGGACGCTTGGGTGAATTTCAAAACCTTCGGGCTGCCCGCCGCCCTATTCATATTTTTCATGGCCCAAGGTGGGTTGTTGGAGAAATATAGCACGGCTAAAGACGATACATAAAGCACACCATTTCAGTATGGCATAGCCTTATGCTTAGGTGCAGGATTAATAGGTCCTGACCCTAAGCGGCCTTTCGTTTGAATACCCCCCCGACTTTATGCTGTAATAACGCGCATTGCCGCCAGAAATGCCTGTACTTCTTGTTTTGTGTTATAGTGACACATGGAAACCCGGATGCAGCTGTCCAGCCCAAGCGGCGTCAGGATGTTGGCTGAATAGTGATCGGCGCGCCGAATGTGAACGCGGATACCGTGGTCGGACAGTTTGGCCACAACGTCAGCGGATGGCAGGGTTTTCACAACCATGGAAACCAGCCCTTCGCGGTGCGGATTATCAATACCGCCGATGATTTGCACTTCGGGCATATCGGCCAAGCCGACCTCACCGCCAACACCGTGCAACATGGCCGCGACTAATGCGTTTTCCTGTGCGCTGATGGCATGTCCTGCCGCTTCGATTTTCGCGCGTGGTGCGGTGGCGTTTGAAACCCGTCCGCCCAGCCATTCGAAATAGCCGACAACATCGCTGAAGGTGGCATAAGAACCCGCGTCCCGCGTGCCAAGTTCCCAAGGGGCATTGGGCGCACCGATCAATGTGTCGTGGGGCATGGCGGCCAGACGGTCGGATATCCAGGCGATGCCGTAGCCGTGGCGCGAAAACACTTTGTAGGGTGAGATCACGTAACCATCTATGTCGTACGCATCTATATCAAGGCCCCCGTGGGCGGCGTGCTGAATGCCGTCTACGATGATGATGCACTCAGGTGCGACCTTGCGAATGGCTTGTGCCACGGCGGCCACATCTACAGACATGCCTGTGACGGGTGAGGTGTGCAAGATGGTGGCAACACGGGTGTCGGGGGTGATGTGGGGCAGGTAATCTTGTGCGGTAACCGTGCCTGTGGCGTCATTATGTGCAGCTGTACTATAGGATTTTCCTGCGATCCCAGCCCAACGCACGCAAGCACTGCGGGTTGCAGGGTGTTCTAGCGTACTACCCAGAACCGCGCCCCCCTTGGGGGTGCCAAGACAAGCGGCACTGATCAGGCGAAACAGCAGTTCTGTGCCACTTTCGCCGACAAAAACCTGCCCCTCTTCGGCGTTCAGAAAGGTGCGGATGTTTACTTTGGAGGTTTCAATCATACGTGCGGCACTAAGGGATGCTGGGTTGTCACGGCCCTGATTGTCCGGGATGGCGGCATAATGCGCCGAGGTTTCCACCACGGATTTCAACGTCAAAGCACCGCCGGCATTTTCAAAGAAAATACGCGCACCCTGATCAGGGCAGGTATCAACCTGACAAAACCTGTCGCGAACTTCATCCATTAAGCTTTCGATTGTGCTGTACATATTGGTATTCCTTTGACCTTGTTTAAGAGTGGTCTACCACTAAAAAAACAAATTAATTAGAGTGTAATTGTTATAGATACTCGTTTTCTGGAAAGCCTGATTGCGGTGGTTTCTGGCCGTTAACAGGGTCTGCTGCTTGGATTGGTGCAAAAACATTGCGCGTAAAAAACTGCGCACTGGGTTACCAAGAAAACGACCCAGAACCCTTGCTGATTTACCCCCCCGATATCCGATTTTATTTGACTGCGGACAAAGCTTGGTACTTGCACGAATATGAATTTATAGCTTAGGGTCAGGACTTAATAACCCTTCACCATGGGCGTAAAATCAATACGTCTTGAGCCAAAATAACCCATGTCACTTAAGTGAACTAGCTGAAAGCGTGTATCAACAATGTCCAACAATCAAAAACCGCTTGAAACCACCACAATCGGGGCCTTTCCAAAGCCTGATTATGTGCCCGTGCGCGACTGGTTTGATGCCGCCCGTGAACAGGGCGGGATGAATACCGCCCAGACCACGCTTGATTATACCACTGACAGTGAAACCAACAAAGACGGCCATGAAGCCCTGTTCATTCGAGCCGCCAAAGAGGTCATTGATATTCAACTGCGCGCCGGTGTCACCATCCCTACAGACGGAGAAGTGCGCCGTGAAAACTATATTCACTATCACTGCCGCCATCTGGACGGCTTGATTTTGATAGGCTGGAACACCGGATCTTGCGGGACGGGGCCTATGAAACCAACCTGCCGGCCATTCGCAGTGCGATCAGCCATAAGGGTGCGGGTTACAGTGCGCATGACTGGCGGGCCAGCCAAAGCGTTAGTGCGAAACCTGTGAAGTTTACCCTGCCGGGGCCACTTACCATTATGGATACTACGGCGGATTGTTTCTACAATGACCGCCCCAAGCTGAACGCGGCACTGGCGCAAACTGTGAACAAGGAAATACACGCGCTTGTGGATGCGGGCTGTCAGTATATTCAGGTCGATGAGCCGCTGTTTGCACGCAAAGTCGATGACGCACTGGGTTTCGGTATGGAAGGGCTGGAACGTTGTTTTCATGGTGTGCCTAAATCGGTCACCCGCGTGGTGCATATGTGCTGCGGTTATCCCGATCATCTGGATGATGCGGATTACAAAAAGGCCGACCCTGACAGTTACCACCAGCTAAGTCAGGCAATAGACCAAGCCGCCTTTGACCAAATCTCGATCGAAGATGCGCATTGCTGCAACAATCTTGATCTGCTGGATAAGTTCCAGTTAAAGACCGTGATTTTCGGGGCTGTGGCGATTGCCAGCAGTCGTGTGGAAACCGTGGATGAGCTGGTTGCGCGTCTGCGCCAAGCCCTTGAGCATATCGACCGTGATCGTCTGGTTGTGGCCCCTGACTGCGGCCTTGGATTGTTGTCGGCAGAACTGGCAGAAAAGAAATTGCGGATCATGTGTCAGGCGGCAGCATTGGTTTGACAGCATCACTGATTTAACCGATTTCTGCGGGTAAACCCTATATTTTATTGGGTAAATTGCACTTATGGCAGGAATGATTCTAAATTTCAGCGATTCTGTCGAGTCGCTTTTTTGATTGTTTCCAGTGCCAGGATAATGTGTCAAAATCTGGTTTGATTGTCATTTTTATCCACAGGTTTTTTTCAAAACCTATACTTAAGTCTAGTTCAAAAAAGCTTTTTCAACACATTTATGTCAAAGTTTAGTGATCTAAAGGTGGGGCCAGAACGGCAATGTACGTGTAACGAGTTTAGTGAGTTTAGTAATGTTAATTGCAACGGTGTTTTCTTTGGGAATAATTCTAGGTTTGATAGTTGGTTTTGTCAGCTTCACACTTATTTATGCCTTCCTGGGATAACTGGCCAACGATCTTAGTTTGCCTGTATGAAACCAGACTTTAGATTGAAGAGGGCTCACCTTAGGGTGGGTCCTTGTTGCGTTTTAACCTCCAAATTCTAAGTAATGCGCACTTCACCGCCCCCCCCATAATGTCTTCAAGATTGCAAATCAGGGCAATTTTACCCCGTGTGAAAGGTAAAATAACCGATATTATCCCGATTCTTAGAAGATATGCCTTTTCCCAGATATTTCCTTGCTTTCTGCCGTGAGATAAGTTTAGCTAATCATTAAGAAAAAAGAGGGCTGCGAAAAGCCAGCCCCAGAGTTCTAGGGAGAAGACTTTGGCTGCCAATATAACTGGCGACGGTTCCGTCGTATTTGATCGCGTGCAAAAAAGCTACGATGGCGAAATTCTGGTTGTAAAAGACCTAAATCTCAGAATTGAAAAAGGTGAGTTCGTAACCATGCTTGGGCCATCGGGTTCTGGCAAGTCGACTTGCCTGATGATGCTGGCAGGGTTTGAAACTGCCACGCATGGTGATATTCTGTTGGGCGGCAAGCCGATCAACAACATTCCACCGCATAAACGCGGCATTGGCATGGTGTTCCAGAACTACGCGCTATTCCCGCATATGACGGTTGGTGAAAACCTGTCATTCCCGCTGGAAGTGCGCAAAATGGGTAAATCCGAACGTGAAGATAAAGTTAGGCGCACACTGGACATGGTTCAGATGCTTGATTTTATTGACAGACGCCCGGCACAGCTTTCAGGTGGCCAGCAACAGCGTATCGCCTTGGCACGAGCTTTGGTTTTCGAGGCCGAACTGGTGCTTATGGACGAACCGTTGGGGGCACTTGATAAACAGTTGCGCGAACATATGCAGTATGAGATCAAGCATATCCACGAAAATCTGGGTATTACCGTGGTCTATGTGACCCACGACCAGTCTGAAGCATTAACCATGTCAGACCGTGTTGCGGTATTTGACGACGGGATTATTCAGCAATTGTCCACACCTTCAGTTTTGTATGAAGAGCCTGAAAACGCTTTCGTGGCGCAGTTTATCGGTGAAAACAACACTTTGATGGGGGTTGTGCAGTCGGTGAAAGGCAAATTCGCTACCGTGAAGCTGGATAGCGGTAGTGTGATGGATGCTTTGGCGGTTAACTGCGGTGAAAAAGGCAGTCGTACAACATTGTCTATCCGCCCAGAGCGGGTAACTGTTGGTGGCACGAAGACCAAGAACACGGTAGATGCCAAAGTGATAGAGCAGATTTATCTGGGCGATCATATTCGCTGCCGGATGACTGTGCATGGCAATGATGATTTTATCGTCAAAGTGCCGAATGCCGCCAACCACACACATTTAAAAATCGGTGAAACCACAACGGTTTCATGGGGCAAAGAGGATTGCCGGGCGTTAGATGCATAAACGCCCGCAAGGTTCGCCAGCTAAAGCCCAAGGCTGGTTGGATCAAGGGAGAATGGGTATCAACATGGAGACTAAAATGATTAAATCACTTTTACTAGGTGCTGCAGCCAGCGCAATGGTAGCATCAGTGGCAACAGCCGCTGAAATTACAGTTGTGTCATGGGGTGGTGCGTACACCAAATCACAAGTCGAGGCTTACCATAAGCCTTGGATGGCAAAAACCGGCAACACAATCCTGTCAGAAGACTATTCAGGCGGTTTGGCCGAAGTTAAATCACAAGTTGAAGCCGGTAACGTGACATGGGATATTGTAGACGTTGAATTGTCAGACGCTATTCGCGGTTGTGACGAAGGCCTGTTGGAAACAATCGACCCGTCAATTCTGCCAGCGGGTGCTGACGGTACACCTGCACTGGAAGACTTTATTTCAGGTGCTATATCTGAATGTGCTGTGGCCAACATCGTATGGTCTACAATCTTTGCATATGACACTGAAAAAATGCCAAATGGCCCGACAACCATTGGTGATTTCTTTGATCTGGCAAAATTTCCTGGTAAGCGCGGCCTGCGTAAAGGCCCGAAAGCCAACCTTGAGCTGGCATTGGCAGCTGACGGCGTAGCCGCTGCAGACATCTATGATGTTCTGGGTACACCTGAAGGTGTTGATCGTGCATTCGCAAAACTGGATACCATTAGAGACGACACCGTTTGGTGGGAAGCCGGCGCACAGCCTCCACAGCTATTGGCTGATGGCGAAGTTGCAATGACAACCGCTTATAACGGTCGTATTTTCAACGCAGTAGCGGCTGAAGGTAAACCATTCGGTATTGTTTGGGACAGCCAAATCTTTGACTATGACCTATGGGTAATCCCTAAAGGCGCGCCAAACAAAGAAGCTGCTTTGGACTTCCTAGCGTTTTCAACTGCGACCGAGCAGTTGGCGGCACAAGCGTCCTACATCTCTTACGGTCCTGCGCGTAAATCATCCGCAGCATTGGTCGGTGCTTATCACACCAACCCTGACCTTGCGATGGGCCCTGAAATGCCAACAGCACCTGCAAACTTTGCAACAGCTATCCAGAACGACTTTGAGTTTTGGGCAGACAACCAAGATGAGCTGAACGAGCGTTTCAACGCTTGGTTGGCAAAATAATATAAGATTGGTGCAAGGGGC
>JAESRV010000061.1 GCA_016764475.1 Amylibacter sp. | reverse complement strand
TTCTGTTTCTGCTCTGCTGTACCCCAACGGTTAATCTGGTTGATACAAAGGTTAGAATGCGCGCCATATGACAACCCGACCGAGGCACTGGCGCGGCTGATCTCTTCAATCGCGATGCAATGCGCAAGATAGCCCATCGCCACGCCGCCATCCGCTTCGGGCACGGTAATACCGTGCAAGCCAAGTGCGCCCATCTTTTCCCACAAATCCATCGGGAACTCGTTCGATTGATCTATTTCAGCGGCACGCGGTGCGATTTCATCGGCGGCAAATCGGCGGACAGTTTCGCGCAAAGCGTCTATATCTTCGCCCAAGTTAAAATTCATCGTTGCATCAAACATCTGTTTCTCCTGCTGCATTATAGCCAACGCTGCGCAATAGAATGGCAGCATAATAATCTTCTATTTTATCTTTGGATAACCGCCCCTTAGCGCGGTACCAAGTATTGACACCGATCAACGAACCCAGCACAGACATTGCCGCAACATGGGCGTCTTCAACATTGAACTGACCGATTTTCTGACCTTCACGGATGATCTTGCGCACCACCTCTTCGTAAGATTTACGCTTTTTCTCAATGCGTTTGTGGCCATCGGGTTCCAAAGAGCGCAGCTCCATGAACGAGATAAAAACATCATCGGCGCGGGTAATATTATAGCCGATATGAAAGCGCACAAAGCTTTCCAGCTTTTGCGCAGGCGTCATGCCCTTGGTATCAACCGCGTCCCATGCAGCCAGCAAACCGTCCATGTGATCGGACATCAAAAGTACCAGAATTTGCTGCTTGGACGGCACGTGATTGTAAAGTGCACCCACATTCACACCCACCGCATCCGCGATCATGCGCATGGAAACCGCCGCGTAACCATATTGCGCAATCAGCGGCAAAGCCTTCTCTTGAATAGAGGCTTTGGTTTTTGATCCAACTGATCCTTTTAGCCGCGCCATGCTTCCCTCAATTAAATGAACGTTCGTTCTTTTACTGGTGTGATTAGATTCTGTCAAGAAAATATGTTTTCAGGCTTGGGGCAATTAGGGTCCTGACCCTAGGCTGTAACGCGTTGATCCGCGATAACCAAACCATCACAGGGCAAATCGCCTTTGGGGCATAGCACAACATCCGCGCGCAGTTTCAACACCTCACGGATAGAGCTTTCATAGCCTGCGGTTTCAGTATTTTCAGTTTCAAGCCGCACCAGAAGCGTATCATTTTGACCGTCGTGATTAACTTCAACACGGGCCTTATGCACTTCAGGATGGCGTTCCAGCAAGGCGGCCACCTGTTCTGGGCGCACAAACATGCCCTTCACTTTCGTCGCCTGATCCGCACGACCCTTCCAGCCTGCAATACGCATATTGGTGCGCCCGCAGGGGCTGACACCGGGCAGGATGGCAGACAGATCACCGGTGGCAAAACGGATCAGCGGGTAATCGGGGTTCAGGGTAGTCACAACCACTTCGCCCACCTCGCCGCTAGCCACAGGTTTGCCCGTACCCGGAATAACAATCTCAACGATCACGCCTTCATCCACAATCAAGCCGTCCATTGCGGGTGTTTCATAGGCGATATGGCCCAAATCAGCCGTGGCGTAGCATTGCAGGCAAGTGATGCCGCGATCAATATAGCCTTGACGAATTTGCGGGAATAGTGGCCCACCACTTACAGCAGCCATACGGATTTTCGATAAATCCAGCCCCAGCGCATCGCCCTTTTGCAAAATTGTATTCAGATAATCAGGCGTGCCCGCATAGCACGTCACCCCCAGATCGGCGGCAGCACGCGCCTGCAATTCGGTTTGGCCCGGCCCTGCGGGAAACACTGTGGCACCCACTGCCTCAACTGCGTTTTCAAACATCATGCCTGCGGGGGTGAAATGATAGGAAAAGGTATTTTGCACCACATCCCCCGCACCCACACCCAATGCGTGCAGGAAGCGGCCAAACCGCCACCAGTCATGGCCCTTTTGGCCCATCTCATAAATCGGGCCGGGGGATTGGAAAACCTGACGTATATCTTTTGGCGCAAGGGCTGCATACCCGCCCAATGGCGCGTTGGTTTTTTGGGCAGCACTTAAGTCTGATTTGCGCAAAACCGGCAGGTTTGCAAGATCAGACACTTGGGTGATATCACGGGCCTCAATATCCGCCAAAGCTATGGCAAAACCAGTGGCGTTTTTCTTGGCATTGGCAATTTGCGCCGGCAAAGCCTGCGCCAAATCACTTGCGCGTTGACCCTCTGAACGGGTCTCTAAGCTGTCATAAAACCCCGTCATTAACTTAGCCACCTTTTACGACGGCGATAGGAACGCACATCACGAAACGACTTGCGGCCATCGTCTGACATGCCCAGATAGAACTCTTTCACATCAGGGTTTTCGCGCAATTCAGCCGCAGGGCCATCCATCACCACGCGGCCGGATTCAAGAATATAACCGTAATGGGCAAAGCGTAATGCGACATTGGTGTTTTGTTCAGCCAACAAAAATGACACGCCTTCTTGTTCATTCAGATTTTTCACAATATTGAAAATCTCTTCCACCAATTGCGGTGCCAGCCCCATGCTGGGTTCATCCAGCAGAACCGTTTCAGGCTTGCTCATCAATGCACGCCCAATGGCACACATCTGTTGTTCACCACCCGAGGTATAGCCCGCCTGTGATTTACGGCGTTCTTTCAGGCGCGTAAAATACGTGTAGACCAGATCTAAAGCATCCGCGAGTTGGGCGCGGCTGTATTTACGGGTATACGCCCCTGTCAGCAAGTTTTCTTCTATTGTCAGGTGTTCAAAACAGTGACGGCCTTCCATCACCTGAATAACACCTTGGCGTACCAGTGCCGCAGGATTAGACTCTGCAATCGATTGGCCGCGATAAATGATCGAGCCTTTGGTCACCTCGCCCCGCTCTGAGTGCAACAAGTTTGAAATTGCTTTCAGCGTGGTGGTTTTACCAGCACCGTTCCCGCCCAGAAGGGCCGTGATACCGCCTTTGGGAACCGACAGGCTGACACCTTTCAACACAAGGATCACATGGTTGTAGATCACTTCAATGTTGTTCACTTCCAAAAGATTTTCAGTTGTCGGTGTCGCGTCTAACATAAGGTCATTCCAGCGGTTAAAATTCAAAAATGCCCCTCTGGCCGCATATGGGCCAGAGGGTACTTCAAGGCTTAGTTACAGCCCGGTGTGATGTTGTTTTCAGCAGCGAATGCAGCACTGTCCTCTGCGATCAACTTACCGATAACTTCCATGTCGGACGGGCCGAAGTCAGTGATCAAAGTCCATTTCTTCGCAGCCGCATCCCACTGTTGAACCGCGCCCAGACCCGGGCCGCCGTGGTTTTCACATGAAACGCTGAAAGACGGGCCAAAGTTCGGCATGCCCAAAGCTGTCATTTTAGCTTCGTCAATCACCAAAGCTTCCATGCCATCACGCATCATTGCAGGTGTGATATCTGCAACGCCGTGGATTTTTTGCGCGGTTTTCGCCGCTTCCACTGCCAACATTGCCGCATACATGCCACGGTTATAAAGCACGGTACCTGACTGGTCGCCAGCACCTGCCGCATTGCCTGCGTCATAAACGTATTTTTTCAGGTCGTCATAAAGCGGGTAATCAGACCCAACATTGTGCATGTTCAAAGCTTTGTAACCATTGGCTTTATCACCTGCCGGTAACACATCATTTTCAGACCCTGACCACCAGATACCAATGAACTTATCCATTGGGAAACGGATGTTCGCAGCTTCTTGAATAGCTACCTGGTTCATAACACCCCAACCCCACATCAAAACATAGTCAGGTTTTTCACGACGGATTTGCAGCCACTGTGACTTTTGCTCTTGGCCCGGATGATCAACAGCCAACAGGCTTAGCTTAAAGCCGTGCTTTTTAGACAGCTCTTCCAATGTGCGGATAGGCTCTTTGCCGTATGCAGAGTTGTGATAAAGCAGCGCGATTGTTTTACCTTTAATATCACCACCTTCTTGATCCAGAATGTGGTTTACAGCAATAGATGCACCATTCCAGTAGTTGGCAGGGTAGTTAAAGATGTTGCGGAACACTTTACCGTTGGCCGCAGACGTACGCCCGTAACCCATAGAGTGTATCGGAATACCGTCAGCCGTAGCTTTCGGGATCAACTGGTATGTAATACCGGTTGAAAGCGGTTGGTAGACAAGCGCGCCCATACCTTTGGTGCTTTCATAGCATTCCACACCTTTTTCGGTGTTATAGCCGGTTTCGCAGGCAACAACTTTGGTCATCACGCCACCAATGCCGCCGTCACGTGCGTTTACAAGTGCGAAATAATCCGCATAGCCATCCGCAAACGGAATGCCGTTGGCCGCATACGGACCAGTCCGATAATCCAGCGATGGGAACACAAGTTCCGCCAAAACCGGGCCTGCGGCTATTGTTGCCGCGACAGCTAATGCTGCCAGTTTAGTTAGTTTCATGTCAGTTTCCTCCCTTAGGTTGACATAGTGTGATGCGCCAAATGCGACGCAAAGTATTCGGCCCTAATGTGGAAAGGGCCATAATCTTAGTTTTTCTTTCGCCAGACGCCAAAGCTGCGCTAGCCCATGTGGCTCCACAATCAGGAATATTATGATCAAGCCGCCAACAATAACAAACTGAAAATGTGATGCCAAATCTGTGGGCCAACCCATTTGGCCAACCATGATATTTTTCAAAAGAACAGGCATCAGTATCATAAAAGCCGCCCCCGCGAACGACCCAAAAATAGAACCAAGCCCGCCGATGATCACCATGAACAGGATCAAAAACGATTTTTCGATACCAAAAGCCTCACCGACTTCGGCCGCCCCCAGATAAACCGCAAACAGCAGGGCACCAGAGATACCGATGTAAAAAGAACTGACACCAAAGGCGGTCAGTTTGGCTTTCATCGGATCAACCCCGATTATTTCAGCGGCAATATCCATGTCCCTGATTGCCATCCATTTGCGGCCATTGGCCCCGCGTGTCATATTGCGAGCAGCCCATGCCAACACAAAGACAAAGCCAAGACAGAACAGGTAACTTGTGGCAGGATGCGCATTCGCCCCGGTCACCGCATATCCAAACAGACTGCGTTCAGGCGCACTGATCTGCCCAGAAGCCGAGTAGTTGTAAAACCACGGCACTTTGTTAAACAGCCAAACCAGAAAGAACTGTGCGGCCAGTGTTGCCACCGCCAGATAAAACCCTTTGATCCGCAAACTTGGCAATCCAAACAACATGCCCACAAGGGCCGTAACCCCGCCCGACAGCAGGATGACAAAGACGATATTCAGTTCAGGAAAGCTGGTCATCAACTTGTAGGCTGCATAGGCACCAACGGCCATGAAACCACCAGACCCCAGGCTGACCTGCCCGCAATACCCCGTCAAAATATTCAAACCAATCGCGGCAATAGCATAGATCAAGAACGGCAGGACAACCGCATTTGTCCAGTAGTCGTTCAAGATGAACGGCACAACCAGAACTGCAAATGCAATGGTTAAACGATACCCCCAACGATCAAATGCAATGGGAAAGGTTTGTTGGTCTTTGGCATAAGACGTTTTGTAATCGCCCGCTTCACGGTAAAGCATGCTTATACCCTCTCAATGATTTTTTCGCCGAACAGACCTTGGGGTCTGAAGACAAGGAATAACAAGGCCAGCATATAGGCAAACCAGTTTTCTGTGGCCCCGCCCAGAAAGGGCACACCGATCAGGAACTCGAACATTTTTTCGCCGACCCCGATAATCAGCCCGCCAACAATCGCGCCGGGGATAGAGGTAAATCCACCCAGCATCAGCACCGGAAGTGCTTTCAATGCGATCAGAGAAAGCGAGAACTGAACCCCGGATTTAGACCCCCACATGATCCCCGCAACAAGGGCTACAAAGCCCGCGATAGACCACACGATCACCCAGATGGTACGTAATGAAATACCCACGGAAAGGGCCGCTTGGTGATCATCGGCCACCGCACGCAGCGCACGCCCGGTTTTGGTGTATTGACTGAACAGCACCAGTGATACCACCAGAAGCCCCGCAAACACCGTGGCCCACATATCCAGATTATCCAGATAAAAACCGTAGAAATCAGGGCCACCTAGAAATGCGGTATTCTCTTCCAGCCAGATATTGCCCCCCTGCGGCAAGCCCACATCCAGTTTCTTGATGTCGGCACCCCACATCAGATCACCGAAACCTTCCATGAAATAAGCCAAACCAATGGTCGCCATGAAAAGAATGATCGGTTCTTGGTTAACCAGATGTTTCAGCACGTATTTTTCTACCAGATAGGCGAATATAATCATCACAACCAACGTACATATAATCGCAAGAAAGGCGGGCATATTCCAGCCGAAATAATGAATATTGGTACCGAAAACTGCATTTATCAGATTCGAAAACGGAATTTGGCCATTTTGAAAACCCACAAGTGTAAGCGCGGCAAACAATGCCATCACCCCTTGGGCATAGTTGAAAATACCCGATGCTTTGAAGATAAGAACAAAGCCCAAGGCGACCAGAGAATAAAGCACGCCGGCCATCATGCCGTTCAGAAATACTTCGATACCGTAATAAAAATTAGCAGACATAAGTGCCCCCATTATGACCATGCGTCACCCCGCACGTGTTGCGGGGGCTCGTTATTGTTTGCGCTAATCTGCGCGTGATCCCGCAACAAGTGCGGGATGGTTTTGTGTCAAAATCACTCATGTGCCACCCCCAGATATGCGTCAATGACATCTTGATTATTGCGTATTTCGTCCGGCGTGCCATCACCGATTTTCTTGCCGTAATCCATCACCACAATACGGTCGGCAATGTCCATCACCACGCCCATATCATGTTCGATCAGCGCAATGGTGGTGCCAAACTCATCGTTCACATCCAGAATAAACCGCGACATGTCTTCTTTTTCTTCCACATTCATCCCCGCCATCGGTTCATCCAGCAGCAGCAACTTTGGTTCAGCGGCCAGCGCGCGGCCCAGCTCTACCCGTTTTTGAAAGCCATAAGGCAAGCGGCCAACAGGGGTTTTGCGAATGGCTTGAATTTCCAGAAAATCAATAACTTTCTCCACAACCTCGCGGTTGGCAACCTCTTCAGCCTGCGCACTACCCCACCATGCCATCTGGGAAAATATCCCTGATTTCATATGGGTCAGCCGCCCGGTCATGATATTGTCCAGCGTCGACATGCCCTTGAACAGCGCGATATTTTGAAACGTGCGCGCAATACCCTGCTTGGCAATCTGGTGTGGCTTCATCGCATGGCGCCTTTTGCCGTGAAACCAAACCTCACCCTCTTGCGGATGGTAGAACCCGTTGATCACGTTCAGCATAGACGATTTACCAGCCCCGTTCGGGCCAATGATTGCCCGCACTTCGCCCTCGCGGATATCAAAGGAAATATCCTTGATCGCGGTTACCCCGCCAAAGCGCAAAGTGATGTTCTTCATCTCCATCACAGGGGCACCAATAGTGCGCCCGTCAGCGGTTACATAACTGTCAACTGCGTTCATGCCGCCACCTTTTTACGGTCATAAGTCTTCGCATCCCGAATTTCCAATGTTGCTGYGATTGATCCCTTGCGCCCRTCTTCATAGGTCACYTCGGTTTCGGTRTAGATACTGTCYGACCCGTCATAAAGYGCMYCCARAAGGTCSGCRAATTTMTCGGCRATAATRTTGCGRCGCACTTTTTGYGTSCGYGTCARCTCACCATCATCCGCRTCCAGCTCTTTGTGCARGATCARGAARCGGGWAATCTGACARCCMGAMAGCATTTCATCRGTKGCAACMGARGCRTTYACCTCTTCCACATTSGCYTGRATCATWTCGTAAACTTGSGGATGSCCYGCCAGTTCCTGATARGATGAATARGCGATATTATTGCGYTCWGCCCAGTTACCYACCGCCGTMAGGTCAATATTGATAAAGGCAACACAAGTATCTTTACCACTTCCAAACACCACAGTTTCCAGAATGTTGGCAAAGAATTTCAGTTTGTTTTCAACAAACTTCGGCGCATACATGGAGCCGTCTTTCAACTTACCCACATCCTTGGCCCGATCAATGATCCGTAAATGCCCGCTGTCACTTTCGATAAAGCCCGCATCACCCGTGGCAACCCAGCCATCCGCATCTTTGGTTTCTTTGGTGCTTTTGGGGTTCTTATAGTACCGTTCAAACGCCCCGACCGAACGGTAAAAAACCTCACCACTGTCAGCAATACGCAGCTCCACCCCTGGCGACGGCGTGCCAACCGTATCGGCCCGCACTTCACCATCCTTTTGCTGGGTGATGAAAACGCTGGCTTCCGTCTGGCCGTATAATTGCTTCAGGTTAATSCCAAGCGAGCGATAGAAATCAAACAGTTCYGGCCCAATGGCCTCACCCGCYGTATAGCCCACACGCACACGGCTTAGGCCCAAAGTGTTTTTCAACGGCCCTGTAATCAGCAATTCACCCAGACTGTATTTCAGTCGATCCATCAAGCCAACAGGCTTGCCATCCAGTAACTTTGGYCCAACGATTTTGGCGTGATCCATAACCACCTTAAACAACCACCGCTTAAACCGCCCAGCATCTTCCATACGGATTTGCACAGATGTCAGYAGYCCTTCAAAATAGCGCGGCGGGGCAAAGAAATATGTCGGCCCGACCTCGCACAGACATTCTTGCATAGTCTCCTGGCTTTCAGGACAACCCACACAAAATCCACTCCAATAGGCTTGCCCGATAGAAAAGATAAAGTCGCCGATCCAGGCCATTGGCATATATGCCAAAACACTGTCGCTCACCACAAGGTGGTCAAATTCACATGTACCCTTAGCGGTTTCAATAATATTGCGGTTCGACAAAACCACACCCTTTGGCCGCCCAGTAGTACCAGATGTATAAAGCATCACACAGGTGGTATCGGGGCCTTGTGTCGCTAGACGTTTATCCAGCTCAGCTTGCAAATCAGCCTTTTGTTTCAGGCCTTTCTGTTGCAATTCGCGGTAATCGAAAAGGGCGGATTTATCGTATTTCCGCATCCCGCTTGGATCCAGAAAAACGATACCTTCTAGCGTTTCCAGATCATCCATCACGTCGATCATCTTGTCGACCTGTTCCTGATCTTCGGCCACCACGAAACGTGCGGAACAGTGATCCAGCACATAGGCCATCTCTTCGGCAACCGCATCACGGTAAAGTGGTACAGGCACCGCACCCACGGATTGTGCTGCAACCATAGCCCAGTAAAAATACGGTCTGTTGCGACCAACTATGGCAATATGATCGCCTGGATTAACCCCAAGGGTCAGAAAGCCCAAAGCCAAGCTGTGAATTTCCTTTGCAGTCTCAGCCCAAGTCCAACTTTGCCAAATACCATATTCTTTTTCGCGATAAGCTGCCTTATCCGCATATGTCTTGGCGTTTCGCGCTAAAAGCCTTGGCACTGTGTCCAATGCACCTGTCGTGGTATGCGTCATCATTCCTCCCAAACGCCCAAAGAGCGCAGCCAGACAAACCGAATCTGGCTATTCCTCACCCATATCCTGCAATACAGGTTTTGCAGAACTATTTCTGAAATGTTACGAATTGTAACAAGGGCCTATTTTATCGCTCTGGTCAAATAATAGCTTTGAATGTTAGCACTGTCCCCATGACCAGAACCGCACATGAAATCGCCCAAATGACCCAATCGGGTCTGAACCTGATCAAACAGGCGATCTCAATTTATGATGCGGATCTGAAACTGGCGGTAGCCAATCAACGGTTTCAGGATATGTTTAATCTGCCCGATGAACTGGTCGAGTTAGGCAAACCTTTTGCCGATTGCATTCGCTACCTTGCGACCAAGGGTGATTATGGTGTGGTTGATGATATTGATGTGTTTGTGAAAGAGCGCGTTGAACAGGCCAAGGCATTCCAACCTCATTATATTGAGCGTGAACGGGCCAATGGCACGCGTATTTCTATTGAGGGCAGCCCTTTGCGCCATGGCGGATGGGTAACAGTTTACACGGACATCACTGATATTAAAATCCAAGAAGATATGTTGCGTGACCGTTCTAAAAATCTGTCAAAACAATTGCTGAACCGTTCCACAGAACTATCACAAATCAACCGGGAACTGACCGCCACCATCACCGCATTAGAGCAAACCAAACGCGAACTGATTGCATCAGAGTCGCGCCTGAACTTAACCAATTCCATGATCCCGGCACATATTGCGCGGGTCGATGTAAACGGATGCTATACATATTCCAATCAAAAACTGGATACAGTCATCCCCAACCGTCCCAAAGATATTGTGGGCAAAGGTTTCAAAGAAGCTTTGGGGCTTGAAGCCTATGAAGAAGTCTATCCCCACTTTCTGGACGCCCTGAAAGGGCAATCCAGCGCATTCGAATTTACCTTGAAAGATTACGCCAAACAAGTGCGCGTGGCCCTGACCCCGGACAAGGATAAACGCGGCCATGTGATCGGTGCCTATCTGTTGTCGATGGATGTCACCAAAGAGGCCAACGCACGGCGCGCTTTAACCCACGCTCGCAGGCGCGAATTAGCCGCGCAAATC
>JAESRV010000027.1 GCA_016764475.1 Amylibacter sp. | reverse complement strand
CCGGTGCCCTATCCATTCGTCGATGCGATCATAGGTCATTCCCGGAAAAAGTGTAGCCATTTATTTTTTCAGCAATTTGATCGGGGGGGAAGCGGGGTTTTGCAATTCACCGAATTCAGCCACGCTGGCAAAGGGCATACACCGTTCAGATATATAAGCACCGGATCTGTGATCCTGCCGTGGTTTTGGCACTTTATGCCGTGACCAAAACGTCTTCAAAACGGGGTCATCGGCGGCTAGTGCCATATGCTGATCAGGTAGGTTGTGTAAAATACGTCCCAGCTGGGACGTAGGGTTAGAGCGTTGATAGTAAAAGATTATTATCTCCCCCCCTTTGGGGGCGGGCGGAGAGGGCCTTTGTGACGGTTGGAGCTGGGTGGGTGGATGTAAGCTGTGCACCTTACGGGGTGTTATACCTTTACTGATCCAAGAACGACCTTAACTTCCGTGAACGGCTAGGATGCTTCAATTTCCGCAAAGCCTTGGCTTCAATCTGGCGGATCCGTTCGCGGGTCACGCTGAATTGTTGGCCAACTTCCTCAAGCGTGTGATCGGTGTTCATCCCAATACCAAAACGCATCCGCAGCACCCGTTCTTCGCGTGGGGTGAGGGATGCCAGAACCCGGGTTGTGGTTTCTTTCAGGTTGCCCTGAATGGCATTTTCCAGTGGTAGAATAGCGTTTTTGTCTTCGATGAAATCACCCAGTTGGCTGTCTTCTTCGTCGCCGATGGGGGTTTCCAGTGAAATCGGCTCTTTGGCGATTTTCATCACTTTACGGACTTTTTCCAGTGGCATTTGCAGCTTGGCGGCCAGCTCTTCCGGTGTAGGTTCGCGGCCAATTTCATGCAGCATTTGGCGGCCTGTGCGCACCAGTTTGTTAATCGTCTCAATCATATGCACCGGAATACGGATGGTGCGGGCCTGATCCGCGATGGAGCGTGTGATCGCTTGGCGGATCCACCATGTTGCATATGTGCTGAATTTATAGCCACGGCGATATTCGAATTTATCCACGGCTTTCATCAGACCGATGTTACCTTCTTGAATAAGATCAAGGAATTGCAAACCACGGTTGGTGTATTTTTTGGCGATAGAGATAACCAAGCGAAGGTTGGCTTCGACCATTTCTTTCTTGGCGGCGCGGGCTTCTTTTTCACCCTTTTGCACTTGATTTACAACGCGGCGGTATTCAGGAATATCCACGCCCACATACTGGCCGACTTGCGCCATTTCTTCACGAATAGCTTCGGCTTTTTCGCGGTGCTTTTCAATAAAGACTTTCCAGCCACGACCAGACATTGCGGCGATATCTTCCATCCACATCGGATCTAGTTCGCGGCCACGGTATGCATCGATAAATTCACGGCGGTTGATGCGTGAAAGGTCGGCCAGTTTTACCATGCCACTGTCCAGTGACATAATCTTGCGGTTGATGCCGTAAAGCTGATCAATCAAGGCTTCAATACGGTTGTTATGGAAGTGCAGGGCGTTGACCTGTTCAACCAGTTTTGAGCGTAGTTTCTGATAGGCTTTTTCTTCTTTGGTAGAAAAAGAGCTGTCTTCATTCAACGTGGCTGAAATCCGTATATCCTGCATTTCAGAAAGCTTGTTGTAGCTTTTGGCGATCTTTGCCAATGTCTCCAGAACCTGCGGTTTCAGGGCTTCTTCCATCGCGGCCAGCGACAGGTTTGCGGCTTCGTCTTCATCTTCGTCATCTTCGTCTGCGCGTATGGGATTGCCGTCGGCATCCACTTCGGGCTCCGGTTCTTTCTTGATGACGGGTGCAGGCTTCATATTGGCAGGTGTTGACCCCAGTGTGCTGGCCACAGGTGCTTCACCGCCATCTTCCATGGTGTCGCCAAAAGTGGTTTCCAGATCAATCACGTCACGCAAAAGAATTTCTTCGTCCAACAGCTCTTCACGCCAAATGGTGATCGCCTGAAACGTCAGCGGGCTTTCGCAAAGCCCTGCAATCATCGTGTTACGACCCGCTTCGATACGTTTGGCAATGGCAATTTCGCCTTCGCGCGACAGCAATTCAACCGAACCCATTTCGCGCAGGTACATGCGCACGGGGTCATCTGTACGATCCAGTTTGGCTTCGCCGGTGTTGGCAAGGGCCAGTTCTTTTTTGTCAGCTTCAACAACCGTTAGATCGCGCGGGCCGTCTTCTTCTGCGTCATCGCTTTCGATAATGTTGATGCCCATCTCGGACAGCATCGACATCACATCTTCGATTTGTTCAGAAGAAACCTGATCGGGTGGCAGCACTTCATTCAGCTCATCATAAGTGATGTAGCCACGCGCACGGGCCACAGAGATCATTTTTTTGATCTCGGCCTGACTGTTGTCAGTAATGGACGAGGCGCCTTCGGCCTGTTCGTTTTTGTTTTGCGCGGTATCTTTAGCAGCCATTTCTTACTCCAAGTAAGGATTAAAACGAATCACCTGTGTTAGAGGCGAATCAACACTGCGAATCAATGATTCGCAATGGCTTTATCTGTTTTTCTTTACCCAAATCTGATCATCGAGCATTTTTTGCAACCCTTCAGACAGGTTTTCACTGTCGTCACCGCTGTCATCTTTATTCCCGTAATCGGTTTTTGTGGCCAAATTACGGGCTTCTGTTGCCTGTTGAATGCGCCAAGTGGTTGATTCGTCGGCCATTCCGCTTAACTCTTCTTCCGCTTCACGCATTTCATGCAACGCCCCTAGAATAGCGGCATGTTTGGTTAATTCTTCGATAAGCGTGCGTTTTATCTGTGTCTTGTCTGCACCAATACGCAGGTAGGGATGGGTGCGCACTGCCTTTAATTCGCCCAAGTATTCCACCGGATTATACCCTAAACTGTCTGCCATCTTTTGCGTCAGATCAAAAGCGGCATTATCGTCAGATAGGTCTTCATGCAGATTTGCCAAGAGCGCGTTGTGGATTTCTTTGTAATTAGGCGTGTGGATGTGGCATTTTTCCAGGGCGGTTTCATTTTCCAATGCCGCTTGCGGATGCAGGATTGCGGACAGCAGGATCACCGCCTCTCGGAACAAAACATCCGCCTGCGCGCCTTGGGCCAGCAGCGATGATTTTAACCCTTCTGTGGCTTTTTGCGGGGTCTTTTTCCGCCAGTCTTTGCCGCCACCCCAGGATTGTTCAGGGCGTTTTTGTCTAAACAATTCAAAGCGATAGTCTTTGATGATCTGCCCGTAATGCGATTTAATCGAGCGGTCTTGAATGGTATTCAAAGTCGTGCGCAAATCAGCGTCCAGTGCGGCGCGCCGTTCGGGGCTGTCAAAGTTCTTGCCTTCGGTTTCTCGCTGCCACAGCAGTTTGACCATCGGTTGTGCGCTATCCAGCAGGGCCTGCATGGCCTTGGAACCCGATGCTTTGATCAGATCATCAGGGTCTTGGCCTTCGGGCAAGATACAAAACCGCAGGGATTTGCCGGCTTCCAGCAAAGGTAGGGCGATGTCGATCAGGCGCATGGCGGCACGCAGGCCTGCTTTGTCACCATCCAAGGCGATGATCGGCTCGGGCGTAATACGCCACATCAGTTGCAGTTGATCGGGGGTAATTGCCGTGCCCAAGGGGGCGACAGAATGCTTGAAACCCGCCTGACTAAGCGCAATCACATCCATGTAGCCTTCGGCCACAATCAGGCTTTGCACCTTGCCCGCCGCTTCGCGTGCAGGTTGGTAGTTGTAAAGCGACCGGCCTTTGTCAAACAGCGGTGTTTCGGGGGAATTCAAATACTTGGCAGGCTGATTGGCATCCATCGCACGGCCACCGAATGCTGTGCAACGGCCACGGGCATCGCGTATCGGGAACATGATACGGTTGCGGAAACGGTCAAACGGGTTGCCGCCGTCGTCGGGTTTAATGGCTAGGCCTGCCAGCACAATGTCGTCAGGCGAAACTCCCTTATCGGTCAGATGCTGAAACAAGCCGTTGCGGTTGTTGCCGGCATATCCGATTTGAAACTGTTCCAATGTGGCTTCCGGCAGCCCGCGCTTTTCCAGATAATCGCGGGCTTTTGCGGCGATATTGGTGCGCAGTTGCAGGCGGTAAAACTGCACCGCTTGTTCCATGATGTCGACCAAAACTGTGCGCTGATCAGCTTTTTCCTGCGCGCGCGGGTCACGTTCGGGCATCGGCATGCCGGCTTCACGGGCCAGGATTTCCACCGCTTCCATGAAATTCACGTTTTCGGTTTCCTGGATAAAGCTGTAAACATTACCCTTGGCGTGGCAACCAAAGCAATAATAAAAGCCTTTTTGGTCATCCACATGAAAAGACGCGGTTTTTTCGGCGTGAAACGGGCAGGGCGACCAGTAATCACCCTTGCCGGGGTTAGACTTGCGACTATCCCACGACAGTTTGCGCCCTACGACCTGAGCGATCGAGGAACGGTCACGCAATTCATCAATGAAACCGGGTGGCAGACTCATGTGGGTGAATATCGGGGGAATGGCGCAGGGATGCAAGGGGAGGGGGGGTATTTGTTCGTCGATTTAATACACGTAGTGCCTGACCCCGCAGAGTCGGCAGGGGATTATTCATAATCCTCAAGAGACTTGGGTGGAGAAGCATTATACGGCATCTCAATCAATCACGTAGCGCCTGACCCTGGGTGGGTGCATTTGCGCCCTCCCGTGGGGAGGGTCTGGCGCGGCCCTCGTCTAGGGACGACGGCCATGATGGGGGAAAGGTTGCATTTTTAACTTAATTTCCCGCTCAGGTGTAGAGATAGCTCTTGAATGTAAGTCGTTTTGTTGCTACATTGTTCTCATTTAGTTTTACGGAGATTAAAAATGTCTACAACATATCGAATTTTTATTAGCCATTCGTGGGCCTATGGCGATGCATATGACAAGATGGTCAAGTTTTTGGATGATAATGGTATTGAGTACTACAATCACTCTGTCCCTCAGGATGACCCAGTTCATACAGACGGTACAGTTAAGGAGCTTCGCGCGGCGATTGATGCCAAGATAAAAGGCTGTAGTGGTGTAATTATTATGGCGGGGGTTTATTCAAGTTATAGTAAATGGATCAATGAAGAAATTGCTATTTCCCTTGATTATGAAAAACCAATCATTGCGGTAGAACCTTGGGGGTCTGAAAAAACATCGAAAATTGTAAAAGATAGTGCTGATAAAATTGTTGGGTGGAATGGCAAATCAGTTGCAGATGCTGTGGTGGAACTCTTCTAATGTCTAGAAAAGCTCTTATTGTCGGAATAGATTATTACGATTCAGGTAGCAATTTATATGGGTGTGTTAATGATGCACATAGAGTTAACTCATCATTGGCTAGGAATAGCGATGGTACAGTAAATTTTTCTGTAGAACTGCTTACTGCTACTGCACAAGATAGTATGGTCACAAAGAAGGAATTAAAAGATCAGGTGCGAGAGCTTTTTAGCACTAAAGAAGAAGTTTCTATTTTTTACTATTCTGGGCATGGGTTTATTGATGATCTAGGTGGATACTTGGTTACGTCAGATGCTGGGGAAGGCGATGACGGCCTTTCTCTAAATGAACTTATTGCTATTGCAAATAAGTCACCTGCAGAAAATCGCATTATCGTATTAGATAGTTGCCATTCTGGAATAGCAGGCAATCCAAAGCCAGATGATACAACTACTAGTATTGGGGTCGGGGTAACAATTTTAACAGCCTCTAGCCAAAGTCAGTACGCAATGGAGGAAAATGACGAAGGAGTTTTTACCTCTCTTTTTGTGGATGCTCTTAATGGGAGTGCTGCTAACCTAGTTGGTGATATATCGCCTGCATCTATCTATGCACACATAGACCAATCACTTGGTCCGTGGGTGCAAAGGCCAGTATTTAAAACAAGCATTACATCATTTGTTTCTCTAAAAAAAGTTCAACCTCCGATAAGCTTAGAAAACCTTCATAAGCTGACTGAGTTTTTTGATGAAATTGGTAAAGAGTTTCAACTTGATCCATCTTTTGAACCTGAAAGCGATAACCCAAATGAAGAAAATTGTAACATTTTTGCTATCTTGCAAAAGATGGTTGCAGTGAACCTAGTTAAACCAGTTGATAGAGATCACATGTATTTTGCTGCAATGGATTCTAAATCCTGCAAGCTGACAGTTCTTGGTGAACATTATTGGAAACTGGTTGATTCTGAAATGATTTAAAAAGGGTAATGTGGGCCACAGCCCACCCTACTTCTCAATCTCCATAACCTGCCGCAACTTCCCCGTTACGCGATCATAGATCAAGATACGGCTATCCGTTGTCACCACCGCAAACCAGTCAGGCCCTTGGGTAAAGGTCTCGGCCTTACTGCCATCGGGCAGGGTGATCGAACTTGGCAGTGGTAATTCGGGCGTAGATGGTGCTAAGCGCATGACAAGCATCGCAATCAGGGTTAGAAAGCCCACAATCATCACCACCATCAGGGCTGTGACCAGTCGGCGCAACAGGCGCAGGTTGGCAGGCTCTTTAATTTCGTCGGAAAGTTCATTCATGTCAGACCCTACTTCTAATCCTGATGATAAGTTGCTTGTTTTAACGCTTAATGATGCGCCGCCACCCCGTCTTGATAAAGCCTTAGCACAAGTTGTGCCAGAGGGTGTGACGCTTAGCCGTTCGATGTTGACCAAATTAATCGAAGGCGGCTCTGTTTCGCGCGTTGGCGGTGCGCCTGTCACGAAGTTGAAAACAAAAGGCATAGCGGGTGAGGCATGGCAGGTCATCCTGCCCAAACCCGTCACGCTGGATGCGGAACCTGAAGATATCCCGATTGAGGTGGTCTATGAAGATGATGATCTGATCCTTGTGAACAAGGCGTCTGGCATGGTGGTGCATCCCGCCCCTGGCTCTGAAACCGGCACATTGGTCAATGCTTTGCTGCATCACTGTGGTGATAGCCTATCGGGTGTGGGGGGCATGAAACGGCCCGGCATTGTGCACCGTATTGATAAGGATACATCCGGTTTGTTGATTGTCGCCAAATCGGATGCGGCACACCAAGGGTTGGCCGCGCAATTTGCCGCCCACACCATTGAACGGCGTTATATCGCCTTTACCAATGGTGCGCCCAACCGTTCCGACCCGCGTATTGCAGGCCTAAACGGGGTGGCGTTTGAAGAAGGCGGGGTAATCCGCGTGGCCACAAACATCGCGCGTCATAAAACTGATCGCAAACGTATGGCGGTGGTCACAGATGCAGGCCGCCACGCCATCACACGCATGGCTTTGACAGCAAGTTACGGCCCGGTTGCACGCCCCTATGCGGGTAAAATCGAATGCTGGTTGGAAACTGGCCGCACCCACCAAATTCGGGTACACGCGGGCCATATCGGCCACGGTTTGATCGGTGATCCGATCTATGGGCGGCGTAAAACCCTGCCGATGAATACGTTTTCGGATGAAGATTGCAGCTTTCTGGAAAGCTTCAAGCGTCAGGCCTTACATGCGGCAACACTTGGCTTCATTCACCCGATTTCAAAAAAACTATTGCGTTTTACGACGGAATTGCCCACAGACTTACGGCGTCTGGAATTGATACTTTCAGCGTAAAGTATTGAATATAGTATAAAATACGGGTGTTAAGATTTTTTTTAAGTTTTCTGATTATTATCGCACGGTATACTTACGCAGCGTAAGTATACCTTGAAAACTTACTTCAAAACACCCATCTGTTTAATATGTTAGAACCACGGGGGGATATTCATGAGCTATAAAAATCTACCTGCTCCGTCACCGGAACAAGGCTTGAACAGTTATATGCAGGAAATCCGCAAGTTCCCGATGTTAGAGCCAGAAGAAGAATATATGCTGGCCAAAGCATGGGTGGAACGCGAAGATACTGATGCGGCACACAAATTGGTAACCTCGCATCTGCGCCTTGCTGCCAAAATGGCCATGGGTTACCGTGGTTATGGCCTGCCAATAGCCGAAATGGTGTCTGAAGCCAATGTGGGCTTGATGCAGGCGGTTAAACGCTTTGACCCTGAAAAAGGCTTCCGGCTGTCGACCTATGCGATGTGGTGGATCCGTGCCAGCATTCAGGAGTTTGTTTTACGCAGCTGGTCTTTGGTTAAAATGGGCACGACATCGGCGCAAAAGAAGCTGTTTTTCAATCTGCGCAAAGCCAAGAATAAAATCGGCGTGATGGAAGAGGGCGATATGCGCCCCGAACACGTCAAGAAAATCGCCCAAGATTTGAATGTGACGGAAAAAGAAGTGACATCGATGAACCGGCGCATGTCGGGGGGGGATGCATCCCTGAACGTGCGCGTGGGCGGCGATGACGGTGAAGGGGCAGCCGAATTTCAGGATTGGCTGCAAGATGAAGATGCAGATCAGGCTTCGGATTACGCCGAGCGCGATGAGTTGGAAGCCCGCCGCGAACTTATGACTGAAGCTATGGCTGTTCTGAACGACCGTGAAAAAGACATTTTGACCAAGCGCAAGTTGCAAGACAAGCCTATAACGCTGGAAGACCTGTCAGGCCAATATAATGTCAGCCGTGAACGCATCCGCCAAATAGAAGTGCGCGCGTTTGAGAAATTGCAGGAAAAAATGCGTGAACTGGCGGTGGAACGCGGGATGATGAAAGGGTAGTGATCCTATCTTTTTGGGTCGCCTGTGTGGTTATGAAGTGCTGCTGGCCGGGCAGGGTATTGCGATAAAGCTTGCATCTGCCGCTTAGGCTGCTCGTAAAACCAGCAAACCTGCTACCTGAAATATGGTTTTTTCATCTTCATAACCTCTGGCCGTTAGGTATCTACCTGTTTTTGCATTAAATTCGGCAAAGTTGGTGCATTCAAGCGTGATCATCCAAATGCGCCTTCAACCATGCTGCCGATACCAATGGGTTCATTCAGTCATCTTTCGTTCGGGGGATGCGGGTGGGGGGATTATTGCGGCAACCGCGCCCGCAATACCCGCACCATATTGCCGCCCATCACCTTGCGTATCTGATCGTTGTTCAAGCCCTGTTTCAGCAGCGCATCGGTCAGGGCCGCCAGTTCGGATGTGTCAAAGGTTGTGCCGACCGAGCCGTCGAAATCAGACCCCAAAGACACCGCATCCTCGCCCAGAAAATCAACTGCCGCTTTGATTGATGCGGCCACGCCCTTGGGGCTGGCATCGCAGGTTACGTCTTGCCAATATCCCATGCCGATAACACCGCCGGTTGCTGCAATCTTTTGCATCAGTTCACCGGATATGTTGCGCTTGGTCTGGCAATGGTTGTAAATACCCGAATGACTTAGCACCAGCGGGATGTCGGTCATTTCCAGCACATCACGCACCACTTGCGGGCTGGAGTGGGCCACATCCAGCACCAGATTGCGTGCTGCCACTTCACGTACCACTTGGCGGCCAAAATCGGTCAGCCCCAAGTTACCTTGCCCGTGCAATGAGCCGCCCAGCTTGTTATCAAAGAAATGCTGTAATGCGATCAGGCGGTAGCCCGCATCCATCAGACGCCCCAGATTTTCGATCTTGCCTTCCAACGGGTGACTGCCTTCGATGCCCAGTAATCCGCCGACAATATTTTCGCCATTTGCACGCCGTTCCAGCACCTTATCCAAATCCGCCAGTGTGCGGATGATTTTCAGATCATCCGGGGCTTCGGCTTCAAACCCGTGCAGTTTTTCGGCCTGATATATCGCCCGTTCAAACAGGCTGCCCCATGTGCGATAGGGCCAAAGCTGCCCGATGGCCAGCAAGGTGATATTGTCAGGCGCATCCGCCGAATTATGCTCGTAATTCAACCCCTTGGGGCTTTTGGTGACCGCCGTGAACACCTGAAGGGCAACATTACCTTCTTGCAGGCGCGGAATATCCACCTGCCCGCGTGTGCCGCGTTTCAAAAGGTCACGCTTCCACAACAGGCTGTCCGCATGCCAGTCGCCGATGATCAGGGTTTTGTGTAATGCGGCGGCCTGTTCCGACACAGGGTAGGGATCATGGGCTGCCACAGTATTCTTGCCTTTTTCCACGATCGCAGGGGCGAAAGCGAAAAAGCCGACCGCCCCGATCAAGGCCAGACCGGTGATTGTTTGAAGTGAGCGTTTTATGAATTTAGCCATGTGTTTTTCCGTCCCCGTATCATTGGAGACAGGAAAGCATCATTCGTTTTGAAAAGCCAGTTTTACGTGGCGTTTAAGCYTCCATCGCCTCYARCTCATCAATCATHGARCTRATCARRCTYARCCCYTTATCCCAGAAYTTMGGRTCACTKGCATCCARCCCGAACGGGGCCAGYAGTTCTTTRTGGTGTTTGGARCCGCCYGCTTTVAGCATATCAAAGTATTTBKCCTGAAAATCAGSRTCGCCTTCGGCRTARACCGCATAAAGCGCGTTYACYARDCCGTCGCCRAAYGCRTAGGCRTARACGTARAACGGYGAGTGGATGAARTGCGGGATRTAGGCCCAGAARGTTTCATARCCYTCCATGAAGTTRAAYACRGGGCCAAGGCTTTCGSCYTGYACCGACATCCADATYKCGTTRATCTGRTCRGGKGTYARYTCRCCYWYSGCRCGTGCYGCRTGMAGTTTRCATTCAAARTCGTAAAAYGCGATTTGGCGCACCACGGTGTTGATCATRTCYTCWACTTTRCCKGCCAGWAGRCGYTTRCGSGCSGCYTTRTCAGGKGCMTTATCCAGCAGTTTGCNGAAAGNTCAGCATTTCGCCRAAAACRSWGGCGGTTTCAGCCAATGACAACGGTGTAGAAGATAGCAATTCACCCTGATCAGCGGCCAGAACCTGATGCACGCCGTGGCCTAACTCATGCGCCAAAGTCATCA
>JAESRV010000026.1 GCA_016764475.1 Amylibacter sp. | reverse complement strand
GGGTCAGTATCTGTGACTAGATTTACAAAGCAGTATGGGAGAAGTGTTAAATATATAGGAAAAACAAGGGTTTTTCGTGTATTTTTGTATGGGCCGTGTAAAGTTTAGCTTGTAAACTTGTAAATTTTGTAAATTTACATATCCTTCTAGAATACCTTTAAAACACATAGTAACGTACCTCTATGGCGGCGGGACAAAATTGGACAATTGAAGAAATCAGGCATGCACTTGCGTTGTATCTTCGTACACCATTTGGCCGCATTCACAAACTCAATCCAGATATTGTCATACTAGCAAGTAAGCTTGGCAGGACACCTTCAGCAATATCGCTGAAAATGTCTAACCTTGCCGCAGTCGATGATACGCTTCCACAAAAAGGTATGTCCAATACCTCGAAATTGGATAAAATTGTATGGGAAGAATTCTTAACTGATCCATCATACGTTGAAGCAGCATTTGAGAAACAAACAAATACTCAAATCAATATAGGATTTGCAGAGTCTAAAAGTGAGTTTGATGGAAAGCTTGGAATAAGCCATAAAAAAGAAGTAATGGTTCGAAGTAACCAAGGTTTATTTAGAGAAGCTATATTAACGGCTTATCAAAATAGATGCGCTTTAACTGGGATTGATGACAAACGACTACTAAACGCAAGTCATATTGTTGCATGGAAAGATGATCCAACAAATCGCCTAAATCCAAGAAATGGTATTTGTTTAAATGCCCTACATGATAGAGCATTTGATCGTCACTTAATAACGTTCGGTGAAGATTATACGCTTCTTTATTCTGATACCTTATCCCAAAAGGTGCGTGAAAAACTACACATCTCATCAAGCAGTAAATTAGAATTACCTACCCGGTTTTTACCTGATCAGAATTTACTTGAGGCCCATCGCGCCAAATTTCTTCAATTGGCGCGATAGCAAAATCTACTCTACCCATCCACCCTGATCGTAGAGTTATTCGGATTATAAGGGCTGTCTTCAACCACCTCGGCATCCCACAATTCACGGAACATTCTGACCTTCAGCTTTTGCCCCACAACCGCCAATTCAGGCGGCAGATAGCCCATGCCGATGGATTTTTCAAACGCCACCGAATAGCCCCCCGATGTCAGGCGGCCAACTTTTTTGTCGCCATCATACAAGGCTTCACGGCCCCACGGGTCTGCATCCGCCGGCCCGTCGATCAGCAAGGTCACACATTTTGACCGAATGCCGGTTTTTTCCATTGCCTCTTTTCCGTAGAAATCTTTTGACAGATCAATAAAGCGCGGCAAGTCAGCCTCGGCAGGTGTGGCATCTCGGCCCAATTCTGTGCCGAACGCACGGTAAGATTTTTCTTGTCGTAACCAGTTTTGCGCCCGCGCACCAACCAGTTTCATGCCAACATCGGCACCCGCTTCCATCAGCAGATCATACAGGTAGTTTTGCATTTCAATCGGGTGGTGCAATTCCCAGCCCAATTCACCTGTATAAGCCACACGGATCGCATTGACAGGGCACATGCCCAGCTCGATTTGTTTTGCAGACAACCATGGGAAACGTTTGTTTGAAAGTGCTGTTGCGGGGTCTGCATCCTTGATGATCTTGCTTAGAACTTCGCGGGTTTTTGGCCCGGCGATTGCAAACACACCCCATTGATTGGTCACGTCCTGAATTTCGATATAGCCAAACTCTTCGGCCTTATCGGCAGCAGCTTTGCGCAGATAATCCGCGTCATAGGCTGTCCATGCACCGGCAGAAACCAGATAATAACTGTTTTCGCTATTGCGCACGATGGTATATTCAGTGCGCGTTGTGCCGTGTGAGGTCAGCGCATAAGTCAGGTTGATACGGCCAATGCGTGGCAATTTATTACAGGTGAACCAATCAAGGAATTGCGTCGCGCCCGGCCCCTTGACCACGTGTTTGGTAAATGCTGTTGCATCGACAAGCCCCACGCCCTCACGTATCGCTTTGGCTTCTTCAACCGCATATTGCCACCAGCCACCACGGCGAAAAGACCGTGCTGATTTATCGTCAAAACCGCTAGGCGCAAAATAGTTAGGGCGATCCCAACCGTTGACTTGACCAAACTGCGCCCCCGCCGCTTTTTGGCGGTCATAGGCGGGCGATGTGCGCAAGGCGCGCGCCGCTTCGCGTTCTTCATCCGGGTGGTGCAAAACGTAGACGTGTTCATAACATTCTTCGTTTTTCACCGATGCATATTCAGTTGTCATCCAAGAGCCGTAGCGTTTGGGGTCAAGGCTTGCCATATCAATTTCGGCTTCCCCTTCAACCATCATTTGCGCCATGTAATTACCCACACCGCCCGCAGCCGTGATGCCGAAGCTAAAGCCTTCTGCCAGCCACATATTGCGCARGCCGGGGGCAGGCCCCACCAATGGGTTGCCGTCAGGTGTGTAGCAAATCGGGCCGTTGAAATCATCYTTCARGCCGCTTTCTTCACAAGAYGGCATCCGGTGGATCATCGCCATATACTGCTCTTCRATACGTTCCAGTTCCAGCGGRAAYARGTCMGCGCGGAAGCTATCYGGCACRCCGTATTTRAAYCGTGCRGGGGCGTCTTTTTCRTARACMCCCAAAATCCAGCCRCCGCGTTCTTCGCGYACATAAGATTGCGCGTCTGCRTCSCGGATCACGGGGTGTTCRGGGTTGCCGTCTGCSCGCCACTGCACCAAWGCAGGGTCTTTRTCRGTGACGATAAAYTGGTGTTCCACRGGGATYGCGGGAATTTTGATGCCCAGCAATTTTGCYGTGCGTTGCGCGTGGTTKCCCGTGGCGGTSACAACATGTTCMGCCGTGATAATYACTTGCTCTTCGCTTGGTACCAGATTGCCGCCCTTTTCSACCATCTTGGTACAGGTRACYTTCCATTCGGAACCCGTCCACGCGTASCCRTCAACCTGCCATTTACGYTCAATGGTYACACCRCGTTGACGCGCRCCTTTGGCCATTGCCATGGTCACGTCGGCCGGGTTGATATAGCCRTCACCSGGGTGATAAATMGCMCCTTCCARATCRTCSGTGCGGATMAGYGGCCAGCGTTCCTTGATCTGCGCGGGCGTCATGTAGTGATATTCAATACCCACGGTTTCGGCGATGGAACCGTACAGCATATATTCGTCCATACGGTCTTTGGTTTGCGCCATGCGCAGGTTGCCGACAATGGAAAAGCCCGCGTTCAGGCCGGTTTCGGCCTCAAGTGATTTATAAAAATCGACCGAATAATCATGTAAATGCGTGGTTGCATAGCCCATGTTGAACAGCGGCAGCAGGCCGGCGGCGTGCCATGTTGACCCCGATGTCAGCTCATCGCGTTCCAGCAGCATCACATCATTCCAGCCGTATTTCGCCAAATGATAGGCAATGCCAGCACCAACAGCGCCACCGCCAACAACCAGAGCTTTTACATGGGTTTTCATCGGATCGATTCCTTTAATCTGAATTCTGCTGCAAGATTGCAAAATTTAAGGGCAAAGGGCTAGAGACCGCCGACTTATTTGGGGGGAAAACGACATGGGGCGTCGTGATTTGGCTCTGGTATCCGTCAAAGCGGACAGATATGTTTGCGGCAAACCTATTTGGAGCGTCTGATGACCAAGCCTAATCCGTTCTTTTCACCATGGAACACCCCGTTTGAAATGCCACCTTTTGATCTGATTGAAGACGCGCATTTTGCGCCTGCTTTCGATGAAGCCTTCAAACAGTCCCGCGCGGCGGTGAATGCGGTGGCAGATGCGCATGATACGCCAACTTTTGCCAACACAATCGAAACCTTGGAACGTGCTGACCCTTTGATGGATCGTGTGGCGGGGGTTTTCATGAACCTCACAGGCGCGAATGCCAATGAAGTGCTGGAAGCTTTGCAACGCGATCTGGCCCCCAAATGGGCCGCTTTCAATTCTGAAACCATGATGAATGCGAAACTGTTCAAGCGCATTGATACGCTTTATACGGGGCGTAATGATCTGGAATTATCAGGCGAACAATTGCGCGTGCTGGAATTGTACCATGAGATGTTCGTGCGTTCCGGTGCTGAACTTGTGGGCGGGGCGCGGGATCGGCTGGCGGCCATTTCACAACGGCTGGCAGAGTTGGGAACCGCTTTTACCCAAAACCTTTTGTCAGATGAACGCACATGGTTCATGGAACTGTCACAGGACGATCTGGATGGATGCCCTGACTTTCTGATCGCCTCGGCCAAAGAAGCCGCCCTTGAGCGTGATTTATCTGGCTATATTATCACCCTGTCACGTTCCCTGATCGTACCGTTCCTGCAATTCTCCCCACGCCGTGACCTGCGTGAAGTGGCATTCAAAGCGTGGGTTGCACGTGGTGAAAACGGTGGGAATACGGATAATCGCGGGATTGTGGCGGAAACCCTAAAACTGCGTCAGGAACGGGCGCAATTACTGGGCTATGACACGTTTGCAGATTTCAAACTGGCTACGGAAATGGCCAAAACACCGGATGCCGTGCGCGATTTGCTGATGGCGGTTTGGGAACCTGCCAAAGCGGCGGCGAACAGGGATGCGGTCAAGCTTACTGATTTAATGCACAAAGACGGCATTMAGGMTRATCTGGCCCCTTGGGATTGGCGTTATTACGCGGAAAAACTGCGCAAAGCCGAGCATGATYTGGATGAGGCRGAAYTGAARCCYTAYTTCCAATTAGACCAGATGATTGAAGCCGCGTTTGATTGCGCCAACAAGCTGTTCGGSCTAAGYTTYACCCCSATTGAYGCRCCSCTKTAYCACSMAGAYGCCCGCGCATGGGAAGTCAAAAAAGGCGACCGKCATATGGCCGTGTTCATTGGCGATTATTTCGCACGATCYTCKAAACGRTCRGGCGCGTGGTGTTCACGYTTCCGCGCCCAATCYGCCTTGGATGGCGATGTGCGCCCGATCACAGTGAACGTGTGCAACTTTGCCAAAGCCCCCAAAGGCCAGCCTTGTTTACTGACCTTTGATGATGCCCGCACCTTGTTTCACGAGTTCGGCCATGCGCTGCATTCCATGTTGTCAGATGTCACCTACGGTTTCATCTCGGGCACATCCGTAGCCCGTGATTTTGTCGAACTGCCCAGCCAGCTTTTCGAGCATTGGCTGTCAGTGCCGCAAGTGCTGGAACAATACGCCCGCCACGCGGATACCGGCGAGGTTATTCCAGCTGAGTTGTTGAAACGCCTGTTGGCGGCTGACAATTTCGATCAGGGCTTTGCCACGGTGGAATACACCGCCAGCGCATTGGTTGATCTGGCGTTTCACACCGAAAGCCCGCCCGCTGATCCGATGCAAAAACAGGCCGAGATATTGGACAGTATCGGTATGCCTGCCGCGATTACCATGCGCCACGCCACGCCGCATTTTGCCCATGTGTTTTCAGGCGACGGTTATTCCAGCGCTTACTACAGTTATATGTGGTCAGAAGTGATGGATGAAGATGCTTTTGCCGCGTTCAAGGAAACCAGCGATGCGTTTGATCCTGATACCGCCAAGCGGTTGCATGACTATATATTTGCAACAGGCGGGTCTAAAGATGCGGAAGAACTGTATTTGGGCTTTCGCGGGTCACTGCCCAAGGTGGCAGCATTGCTGAAAGGGCGCGGCTTGACCTAGTCGCGCAATTCTTTGGCACCAACCCCCCAAAGGTCGGTTTTCAACGCCCAACCTTTACGGCCTTTTGATGCAATAGAGCACCAGTCAGGCAGGCATTCCTTCAGCGAAACAATCGCCCCTTCCTGCGCATAAGCGGCTGGTGCCGCTTGCAGGTTGGGCTTAATGCGTAGGGTTATGTCCGGTTTATTGACAATCACCGTGCGCACGCCTGACAAAAGCGCATAATGCATCCAACCACCCTGCCCGTCTTTATCTTGTACCCGGCGCCAGTGACCAAATTCAGCGGTGATTAGCAGCGGCATGTTGGTATGTTGAAACACCCAGTCAATGCGATACGTCAGGCCGGGGCCCCGACGCGCGTTGCCCTCTTTGGCCTTCATCGAAACAAACCGGGGTACAGGCAAATTAGTCACGGCCCCGCGCTTTGTTTCTGCTGAGACCACAGGAAAGCTGAACAAAACTACAGCCATTACACCCGCTAAAAGGGGTTTTATTTTTAGTGTCGCCATTTTCAATGCCTGCTCGGGCTAAAGTGTTTTTGACAAGGCTGATTTTTTCGCCCTGTTCATATTCCCCAAAATTTGCCAGAATAGGCAAAAGAAATCCAGCCCCAATAGGTGAACTATGTCCAATTCAAAACTAAGTGTTGTCGTGACGCGACGGTTGCCCAAAGCCGTTGAAAGCCGTCTTTCCGAATTGTTTGATGCCCACTTGAATAAAACCGACACGCCTTTTACCCGTGAACAGCTGGCTGAGGCGTTGCAAACAGCGGATGTTCTGGTGCCGACTTTAAGTGACAATCTTGATGCGCAAACGCTGGCCAAAGCGGGGGGGCAGTTGAAGCTGATCACCAACTATGGCTCTGGCTATGACCACATAGATATAGAGGCCGCAAAATCGCACGGTATTCTGGTTACCAACACGCCGGGGCTGTTATCCGAAGACAGTGCCGACATGACACTGGCCCTGATCCTGACCGTTATGCGCCGCTTCAAAGAAGGTTCAGCCGCTTTGCAATCAGGCAGCTGGAAAGGCTGGGCACCTTCTGCATTCTTGGGCACATCCATCGGCGGAAAAACATTGGCCATCATCGGCATGGGCCGTGTTGGCATGGCCGTGGCAAGGCGGGCCAACGCCTTCGGGATGAAGGTGATTTATCACAACCGCACACCCGTGCACCCCGAGCTGGAACGTACACTGGATGCAACATATTTTGAAAAACTAAACGATATGCTACCCTTGGCGGATGTGCTGTCTTTGCATTGCCCCAAAACCCCTGAAACCGATCATCTGATGAATGCCAAACGTCTGGCACTGCTGAAACCAACTGCCTATATCATCAACACATCGCGCAGTCAGGTCATTGACGAACCTGCCCTGATCAAAGCCTTGGAAAACGGTCAGTTGGCGGGGGCCGGTTTGGATGTGTTTGAGAAAGGCACCGATGTGGATAGTCGCCTAAGCAAGCGCGATAATGTGATGCTGCTGCCCCATATGGCGTCTGCGACCAAAGAAGCGCGCATTGACATGGGTGAACGGGTGATCCTGAATATCAAGACGTTCGAGTTGGGACATAGACCGCCTGATCAGGTTTTGCCGAAACGTTAAAGCAAAGGGTCGGAACAAACCGAACATTCATCCGATTTTTGTAACTTGATCTTACGACTTTCACCGTAAAGCGCGTCAAATATCAACATTTCACCCGCAAGCGTCTGCCCGGCCCCGGTAATATATTTGATCGCTTCTGCTGCCATGATCGAGCCGATGATGCCCGGCAATGCCCCCATCACACCGGCCTGCGCACAGCTGGGCGCCAGACCGTCTGCGGGTTCATCAGGAAAAATGCAGGCATAACACGGTGTGCCATTGGCCGGATCAAACAGCGATACCTGCCCTTCCCACTGGCTGATCGCACCAGAGATTAACGGGATTTTGCTGGCCACACAGGTGGCATTCACCAAGGCACGGGTTTTGTAATTATCGGTGCCATCCAGCACCAAATCGTAATCCGCAAATAAATCCTGCGCGTCCACTTCGGTTAAACGGCGGTTGTAAGGGCGAATGGCGATGTGGGGGTTCAGGGCTGCCAGCTTGGATTTTGCCGCAAACACCTTGGGCATATCCAGCTGATCTTCATCGAACAGAACTTGACGTTGCAGGTTCGACAGGCTGACAATATCGTCATCTATCACCCCAAGCGTGCCCACGCCTGCCGCTGCCAGATATTGCAAAACAGGTGAACCCAAGCCGCCTGCCCCGATCACCAGAACCCGCGATTTGCGCAGTTTTTGCTGCCCTGCCCCACCGACTTCTCGCAAAATCAAGTGGCGGGCGTAGCGTTCAATTTCAGTGTCGGACATCGCACCATCGGGGGCCGCATTTTCAGATGATCTATCTTGTGGTTTTCGTAAATTCCGCAAAAAACGGATGTAGAAAAGCAACGCCAAAACAAGGGCCACCATGACGATGAACTGTAATCGCTCTACACTGAAATCGACCCCTAGAATGTTCATCTAGCCTTGGCCCGTTGAGCCGTAACCACCCGCACCGCGCGTGGTTTCATCCAAATCATCGACCTCATTAAATGTCGCGCGGGTCACAGGGGCAAACACCACTTGCGCTATGCGATCACCGTGATTGATCTTAAACGGTTCTGCCCCGTGGTTGATGATGATAATCCCGATCTCACCGCGATAATCACTGTCAATCGTGCCGGGGCTGTTGACCAAAGAAACGCCTTTTTTCAACGCCAACCCGGAACGAGGTCTGATCTGTGCTTCAAACCCGGTGGGTAAAGCAATCGCCACCCCCGTTGGGATCAAGGCACGCTCTGCAATTCTCAGAACTACGCCCTTAGTGCGCAAATCTGCCTTGAAATTTGCCCGCAAATCCATGCCCGCAGCACCAATGGTTTCATATGCAGGCAGTGCAATTTCGGGATCAGAACCTGCTACTTGCATTATGTTTACCGAAATTTCCGTCATGTTAATTCATCCGCTATTTTTTGCGCCAGCTTTTGCCCAACCGCATCTTTGCCCATACGCGGCCAGTTTTCGGTGGTTTTTTCCGTGATCAGGGTCACAGCATTTTCACTACCCCCCATGATGCCAGTTTCGGGCGATACATCATTGGCGACGATCCAGTCACAACCCTTGCGTATACGCTTGGCCGTGGCATTTTCCAGCACATCATCGGTTTCGGCTGCAAAGCCCACAACCAGTTTCGGGCGGGCTTTGCCCATGTTTGAAACGGTGTGCAAAATATCCGGGTTTTCGGCAAATTCCAAAACCGGCAACCCCGCACCTTTGGTTTTCTTGATCTTTTTGTCGGTCGCATTTGCAACCTTCCAATCAGCCACAGCTGCCGCAAAAACAGCTGCATCCGGAGGCAAAGAATTTTGTACTGCCGCCAGCATTTCATCAGCTGTTTGCACAGGCACAATCACACAACCCGTTGGCATTTCGGCAGTTGCAGGCCCCGTCACAAACGTGACTTTTGCCCCTAACGCGGCCAGCGCATTTGCAATCGCCGCCCCCTGCGCCCCGGAAGAACGGTTCGCGATATAGCGTACCGGATCAATCGGTTCATGGGTSGGGCCAGATGTCACCARCACATGGCGGCCTTTCAAAGGCCCGTTCAGCAAYGCRTCTTCTACGGCGGCCACAATCGCCAATGGCTCTGCCATRCGGCCYGCGCCGWAYTCRCCRCAWGCCATATCGCCYTYATCAGGCCCGACAAACARGATRCCRTCYTGYTTCAGCTTTKYMGCRTTGCGMWYYGTSGCSGCATGTTCCCACATSCGCACRTTCATYGCRRGKGCMAWCAACACGCGTTTATCRGTGGCCAGCAACAGYGTKGTKGCCAAATCATTRGCTTGCCCGTTTGCCATCTTRSCCATCAAATCAGCSGTGGCRGGGGCKACAACGATTAAATCAGCGGCACGCGACAGTTGGATATGGCCCATTTCGGCCTCATCCCCCAGATCAAACAAATCACGRTAMAGTTTYTCACCYGCCAAWGCSGCCACAGACAAAGGGGTCACAAACTCTGCCCCGCCTTTGGTTAAAACAGGCACCACAGACGCGCCGCGTTCACGCAAACGGCGGATCAAATCAAGGCTTTTATAGGCGGCGATACCACCGCCTATAATCAGTAGAATTTTACGGCCAGATAACATTGGGTTTCAGTCCAGTTGGTTGGAACCTATCTAAAGCCGCAAACGATCAGGCGCAAGATTAAGCGTCAATCAAAACCTTTGCCGCTTTACCCACATCGGTTTCCAGCCGCTTACGCAGTTTTTCCAAAGCCACGGCTTCGATTTGGCGCACCCGTTCTTTTGACAACTTCAGCTCCTTGCCAATGCTTTCAAGCGTGCGGGCCTCATCAGCCATTTTGCGTTGTGAAATGATGTATTTTTCACGATCATTAAGCGCATCCATCGCCTTATTGATCCAACCCCGCATGGTCAGTAAATCCTGCTCACGCTCCACCACCTCGGCAGATTGCGGGCTGGTATCTTCTATCGTATCCATCCATTCACGGGTATCTTCATCCGACGATTGCGGTGCATTCAGTGAAAAATCGCCGCCAGACATACGCCCCTGCATCATTTCAACATCGCGCAATGGCACACCAATTTCTTCGGCGATCAGCACATCTTTTTCGGCCAGACTTAATGCTTCACCACTTTGCAAAGCTTCGCGTTCAATCTTGGCCTGAACCCGTTTCAGATTAAAGAACAGCGACTTTTGTGAAGTCGTAGTGCCCGTGCGCACCATTGACCAGTTGCGCATTACAAACTCTTGCATCGCGGCCTTAATCCACCACTGGGCATAGGTCGAAAAGCGAAACCCCCGATCAGGGTCAAACTTTTCCGCCGCTTTCATCAGCCCGACACCGGCCTCTTGGATCAAATCCTGCTGTGACACAGAATAACGCTTGAACTTCATCGCCATAGACACGGCCAGACGCATATACGCAGTGATTAAGCGGTGCAAAGCCGCCTCATCGCGGTTATCACGCCAGGCAACCGCCAGCTTATATTCAGTTTCTGCATCCAGAAGTTCAGCCTTCATCGCGCGTTTCGTTAGTGTTTTGTTTGGTTCTATGTTTCGTGACATAATATCCTCCAACCATCTCTCTGGTTATTTGCATTCATCTGACTTAATAATTGGGAGAATGTGAAGGGCTAACACAAGGTTGTGATGATGATTACATTACCGAAGCTAACAGTGATCATAGGGGGGGCGGCATCGGGTAAATCCCGTTTTGCTGAAAACCTGCTGTTCGCTGCGAATAAACCCCTTGCATATATAGCTACAGCGCAGGCGTTTGATGATGAAATGAAGACTAAAATCGCCCGGCATCAGGCCCAGCGCGGCACGAATTGGGATACTTACGAAGAGCCCCTTGCACCGTGGGATGCATTGGGAAAAATTGACGCATCCAGCGCAGTGCTGCTGGATTGTGCAACACTTTGGTTGTCCAATACTTTATTGGGTGCGCATAATTTAGATGCTGCCAAGGCCAAGTTATTCACCGGATTACAAGATTTTGATGGTTCGGTTATCATCGTTACAAACGAGCTTGGCCAAGGCGTTGTGCCCGACAATAAGCTGGCGCGCGAATTTCGCCAACAACAAGGCGAGTTGAACCAGGAACTGGCCGCTATTGCCGATCTGGTCGTGCTTGTCACCGCAGGTCTGCCGCTTGCCCTAAAAGGGCAACTGCCGCAATGACCCGTTTCTGGTGGGTGCGCCACGGCCCGACCCATAAAAAAACCATGATCGGCTGGACAGATG
>JAESRV010000060.1 GCA_016764475.1 Amylibacter sp. | reverse complement strand
AGCCGCTGAAATTACAGTTGTGTCATGGGGTGGTGCGTACACCAAATCACAAGTCGAGGCTTACCATAAGCCGTGGATCGCAAAAACCGGCAACTCTATCCTGTCTGAAGACTATTCAGGCGGTCTGGCCGAAGTTAAATCACAAGTTGAAGCCGGCAACGTGACATGGGATCTTGTCGACGTTGAACTGTCAGACGCCGTGCGTGGTTGTGACGAAGGTCTGTTGGAAACAATCGACCTATCAATTCTGCCAGCGGGTGCTGACGGTACACCTGCGCTGGAAGATTTCTTGCCGGGTACATTGCATGAATGTGCTGTGGCCACCATCGTATGGTCAACCATTTATGCCTATGACACTGAAAAAATGCCAAATGGCCCGACAACCATGGCTGATTTCTTTGATCTGGAAAAATTCCCCGGCAAACGCGGTATGCGCAAAGGCCCGAAAGCCAACCTGGAAATGGCATTGGCAGCAGACGGTGTAGCCGCTGCAGACATCTATACAGTTCTGGGCACACCAGAAGGTGTTGATCGTGCATTTGCGAAATTGGACACCATCAAAGGCGACATGGTTTGGTGGGAAGCCGGCGCACAGCCTCCACAGCTATTGGCTGATGGCGAAGTTGCCATGACAACTGCCTATAATGGCCGTATTTTCAACGCTGTTGCGGCTGAAGGTAAACCGTTTGGTATTGTTTGGGACAGCCAAATCTGGGATTTGGATCTTTGGGTAATCCCTAAAGGTGCACCAAACAAAGAGGCTGCTTTGGATTTTATAGCGTTTTCAACTGAAACTGCACAGTTGGCAGCACAAGCATCCTACATTTCTTATGGTCCTGTACGTAAATCGTCTTCACCGTTGGTTGGTGCTTATCACACCAACCCTGACCTGCAGATGGGCCCGGAAATGCCAACAGCACCTGCAAACTTTGGTACCGCAATCCAGAACGACTTTGAGTTTTGGGCAGACAACCAAGATGAGCTGAACGAGCGTTTCAACGCTTGGTTGGCAAAATAATATAAGATTGGTGCAAGGGGCGATGTCCCTTGCACCGCATTCTATACGCGGATTTGGAAAGTAATATCATATGACCGACGCAACAACTGATACCGATGGCCTTGCACTTGCAGCGGACGGCACGCCACTGAAAAGGCGGCTTGCACAGGCGCTGTTTCGCAGTAAAATGCGTGCCCTTGGTCTGGTAACACCTTTGTTGTTGTTGATCTTCTTCGCCTTTTTGGTGCCGATTATTGTTTTCCTGATGCGTGGCATTCATAATGACACTTTTGAAGCAAATATGCCGACTGTTACTGTTGAGCTGGCGCAGTGGGATGCAATAAGCGCCCCAACCGAAGCGATGTATACAGCCCTTGTGGCAGACTTGATATTGGCCAAGAAGGATAAAACCATTGGCAGGGTTGCCAGCCGTGTGAACCGGGAACTATCGGGTACGCGTTCGTTGTTCACGAAGTCAGCCCGCAAAGCCAAAAAACTGGAACCACCCTATAAAGACGCTTTGATCGGCGTCAACAAGAAGTGGGGCGATATAGAGGTGTGGAAGGCTTTGAAAATTTCCTCCAAATCATGGACCCCGGCCTATTTGGCTTCTGCCGTTGACCTGAAATACAATGCAGATGGTTCATTTGAACGAAAAGCTGAAGAACGCCGCATTCACATTAAACTGTTTGTCCGCACGTTGAAAATTTCGATTATTGTAACGATTATGGGCCTGTTATTGGGCTACCCGGTGGCATTTTTGCTGTCCACCTTGCCTGCGCGCACATCCAATCTTTTACTGATCCTGGTCTTGCTACCCTTTTGGACATCGCTTTTGGTACGTACAACCGCCTGGATTGCCATGTTGCAAAGTCAGGGTGTGTTGAATGATCTGTTTGTGGTCTTTGGGCTGGCATCAGATGACGACCGGTTCTCATTGATCTATAATCAGACAGGCACATTGATTGCGATGACGCATATCCTGCTGCCCTTTATGATCCTGCCGCTTTATTCAGTGATGAAAACCATTCCGCCCAGTTATGTACGCGCAGCTAAATCAATGGGTGCAAGCGACTGGACAGCATTCTGGCGGGTGTATTTCCCGCAAAGCATTCCGGGCATTGGCGCGGGGGGCATTCTGGTATTTATCCTTGCGATCAGTTTCTACATTACACCGGCCTTGGTTGGTGGCGAAGATGGTACGATGATTTCAAACTTCATCGACTTCCACATGCGTAAATCGCTGAACTGGTCACTTGCGGCCGCAATGGGCGGGGTTCTGCTAGTCATCGTTCTGTTCCTTTATTATCTCTACGATAAAATCGTGGGCATCGACAATATGAAGTTGGGTTAATCACATGAGCGAACATAAAGAATATAAGTATATCCCGCCGCGCCCACCTATGTGGTTCAACCTGGCCTGGACAGGCGGCTTTGGTGCCCTTGCAGGCTTTCTGACCGCACAGGGGCAATTCGATTTGATGCCTTTATATATTACAGTAGGGGCCGTGTTATTTGCAGCCCTTGCATTTCTGTCCATCACAGTTTTGAAAACACGGGTGCGATCAGGCATTGCAGGTGCCGTTGCTTTCTTTCTATTGGGCCTAAGCTTCTTTGCACTGTCTTACGGCGTGTTAATGGGGCTTATCGGCTGGATTATCGGGCGCCAAGCCATATGGCTGTCGTCAGGTGATTACCGCTTGAACCAACCGCCCTATGTGACCGCAAAACAAGTGCTGTGGTTTTATACTTTCCGGGTGATTTGCGGCTTTGTATTTGTGTTTCTGATCACACCTATTTTGATCGTGATCCCGCTTAGCTTCAACCAGGAACCTTATTTCAGCTTTACCGCAGGCATGCTGAGCTTTGATCCCGAAGCCTATTCGTTGCGCTGGTATCAAGATATGCTGCACAACGGCATGGTCGCCCCCGATGCGGTTGCTGGCTGGTGGTCTGATATGTGGAACAATGCCCAGTGGATTCGTTCCGTGCGCAACAGTTTCTTTATCGGGATCAGTGCTACGATACTGGCGACAGCCATTGGTACCTTGGCCGCCATCGGGCTTTCACGGCCCGAAATGCCGTTCAAACGCCCGATCATGGCTTTGCTGATCTCACCTATGATTGCACCTTTGGTGATCATCGCGTCTGGTATGTTCTTTTTCTTCTCTGATCTGGGATTGGCCAAAACCTATCTGGGCATCATCATCGCACACGCGGTACTTGGCACACCTTATGTGATCATCACCGTAACGGCGACACTTGTGGGCTTTGATCAAAGTCTGGCACGTGCGGCCGCTAACATGGGTGCCAACCCGATCACCACATTCTTTAAAATCCAGATGCCGCTTATTCTGCCCGGTGTGATTTCAGGCGCACTATTCGCCTTTATCACCAGTTTCGATGAGGTGGTTGTAGTGCTGCAACTGGCGGATGTGAAACAACGCACCATTCCGCGCCAGATGTTCAGCGGTATCCGTGAACAGATCAGCCCGACCATTCTGGCGGTGGCCACAGTCTTGGTGTTTATCTCAATCTGTCTTCTGATCGTGGTAGAGGCCCTGCGCCGTCGTTCCGAGCGGATGCGCGGGTTAAGCCCAAGCTAAGAAATTCCACTGATTTTCCCCAATTGCAGCTAAAAAATGCCGCAATTGGGGCCTAGACGTTGTTTTGTCGAAGTGTGTTTTCGACGTTTAACGAGTTCTAGGAGTATGTGATATGTCTGTAGGCATCTCAAGATTAAGCAATGCAACAGAAAAATTCAGCAATCTGGCAGGGAAAATTTACGCTGCTAAATCAGCTATGCTGAATTCAGTTGAACCCGAGACTAAAAAAGAAGAAGCTCCTTTCACATTTTCCAGACCCCTTCGGAAAAATGTAAGGTACCGCGATGAAAATGTGTCACTTCATGATAACGTGATCCAAGATTTCTGTGCGGCGCCTATCAAGAAAGCGGCCACCGACTATGATGAGCCGGTTTTGTTTGAGATTGAAACAGAAGTGCGCACAGAATTTCTGAATACACATATCAAAGATAAAATCATGTCCCGGTGGGAACTTTTGGGCGAAGAAGGCCCCGTAGATGATTTTGCTGATGAGATGCCTATGGAGGACTTAACGGAAGCCTTGCGCGAAACCATGCCATTGATGTTAGCTTTTCAAGCTGCCACGGATTATGTAGAGCTGGAATATATGGTGATACCTGACCCGAAAACCGGTGAAAGTGTAGCACCCGTTGTAACTGTCGAACCATCCCAGGATGGTAAAGCCGGCAGCATCTATCTAAACGGTAAACTGGCTGCATCTGTAGCAGGTGCGCAAAGTTTGCAGGCGGCAGATGTGAAGCTGGTTCAAGCCAAAATTTAAGCCAGCACAAACAGCCAGAAGCTAACCGAAATTATGGAAACCGCCGTGCCCAACAGCACGGCGTTTGCCGCTGTGCCCTTGGCGCGGTCATACATGCTGGCAAATACATATACGTTGACACCGGGTGCCATGGCGGCGGTCATTACCGCTGCACGGGTAAACTCAATCGGTAGATCAAATACTTGTGTGGCCAGAACATAGGCAATGCCGGGGTGCACCAACAGTTTCAGGGCAAGTACAACACAAGTTTCGCCAATCCGGTCGGCCAGCCTGTAACGCACCAAAATGCCGCCCAAGGCAAACAGGGCCGTTGGCAGGGCCGCACTGACCATCATTTCAATCGGCGACCAGACATAAGCGGGCAGGGTGACGCCTGACAGGTTCACCACAAAACCCAGCACCAGCCCAATCGTCAGACTATTGCGAAATATCTCACCCAGAACACGCCTTAAGGTCTTGCCCAAGGGCTGCCCGTTGCTGCGCACCACTTCCATCGTGGTGATCCCCACAATGTAGCAATAGGGCGCGTGGATGGCGATCAGGGCATAGACAGGTTGCAGGGCCTCTGCCCCAAAGGCACGCTCTATGATCGGCAGGCCCAAAAGAACCGAATTGGCGAACATCCCTGAAAACCCGACCGCCACAGCCGCCCCCGGCGGGCGTTTGAAATAGTGCCGTGCAATCAAACAACCAATAATAAACACAGCCGTGTTGCCCAGATAAAAACTCAACATAAGTTGCGGCTTGAATACGGCGGCCAGATCCAGCTTGGCAACCGCGCTGAACAGTAGGGCAGGGATGGCAAACGTATAGGCGAATTTCATCACCGTATCGGCCTGATCTGCACTGAACAGCTTGCATTTGGCCGCAAGAAAACCCGCCCCGACCAATAAAAAGACCGGCAGGACAATTTGCAGAATTTCCAACATTAGGCCGGGTAGCTTATAGTCATACCATCATAGGCCGGAACGGTGTTTTCGGGGGTTTCAGCCATTACATCATCATAATCCAGATCAACATGCATATTGGTGATCACTGCGCGCTTCGGCTTGATCTGCTTGATCCATTCAACGGTGTTGGACAGATGCGTATGGGTTCTGTGCGGTGTGCGGCGCAGCGCGTCGATAATCCAGCAATCCAAACCCGCCAGTTTCACCCAGGTTTCATCTGGAATGGTGATAACGTCAGGGATATAAGCCAGATCGCCAATGCGAAAACCTTTTGCAGGCATGCTGCCGTGATCCACATCCAACACCATAAACTCAATAACCCCGCCAGCCCCCTCAATCCGTGTGACCTCTTGCAACTCTTTTATTTGCAAGATTGCAGGGTACATGCTGCCCTCTGGCTGCTCAAAGGCGTATTTGAAACGATCCATCAGGCCTTCACGGGTTAATTTATCTGCATAAACCGGTATTTGGGCGCGTTGCATCAACACATATTGGCGCAAATCATCCAGCCCGTTGGTGTGATCCGCGTGCGCGTGGGTAAAGACCACCGCATCCAGATGCTTGATGTCCGCGTCCAGTAATTGCATCCGCATATCGGGTGAGGTGTCGATCAGAACACTGGTCGTACCCGCATCCGTGATGCGTTCAACCATCAGTGAACAGCGGCGGCGGTTGTTTTTGGGATTGTCAGGATCACATTCACCCCAATTCCCCCCCAAACGCGGCACGCCACCGGATGAACCACAGCCCAAAATGGTGAATTTTAACTCACCGTTCATGATGCAGCCCATGCGGCCGCTTTGGCAAATAGTCGGTCAAAGTTCGCGGTGGTTTGGGCGGCAAAATCTGCATACTCCATGCCGAAAACCTCGGCCCCAACCTGTGCCGTATGGGCGGTATAAGCGGGTTCATTGCGTTTGCCACGATAAGGCATCGGGGCAAGGTAAGGGCTGTCGGTTTCAACCAAGATACGTTCTATCGGGGCGGTGCTGAAAATATCGCGCACTTCTTGCGATTTCTTGAAAGTGGCAATGCCTGACATTGACAAATAGAACCCCAGATCAAGGGCAGCCTTGCCCAATGCGGGTGAGGACGAAAAGCAATGCATCACGCATTCATAGGCACCCGCCTTATGCTCTTCGGCTAAAATACGCGCCATATCATCGTCCGCCGCACGCGCATGAATAATCAAAGGCAGGCCGGTTTCACGCGCTGCTGTAATATGCAGGCGTAAAGATTCCTTTTGAATATCAGCACTTTGCGCCGTATAGTGATAGTCCAGCCCGGTTTCCCCGATACCCACCATTTTAGGGTGCTGTGCTATTTTAATCAGCTGATCCACCGTGGCCATAGGTTCAGCGGCCACGCTCATCGGGTGGGTGCCGGCAGCATAAAATATCTCGGCATAATCTTCGGCAATGGCCCGCACGCCGGGTTCGTTTTTCAGCTTGGTGCAGATCGTCACCATACGGGTGACACCTGCGTCTTTCGCGCGTTGTACAATATCCGGCAACTGCCCTTCGAAATCAGGAAAATCCAGATGGCAGTGGCTGTCGACGATAGTGGCAGGTGTGGTCATAACGGGGCCTTTTACGGGCTAATCCCGCGCAGTTTCATTGATCTTTAGCAACATATCTAGGATGACGCTGGAAGGGTCAAGGTTAACAGCGCGCGCATGGCTTGATCTGGCGGTTAGCACAGCTAAAAGATCGGCCCATTTGCGTGCCGCTTGCACGTTCGGCCCCAGTTTGGATAACATCACAGCCTCACCAATGGCGGCTTCTTGCAAAGTAGAGGGCTGCAAGGCCGCATAACGCGCAATACGCGCCAGCATTTGGCGGATCAGGCGCAGGGTCAAATCATATGTCGCCTCATTACCCTTGCCGACACAGGCATTGGCCAGCCGCAACGCCGCAGGCCTGTCCATCTGCGGGGCCTGCACCGCCAGGCCCACCAGATCAGCGTAAAGCTTCAAGCCGTCTTGTGCTATAATCCGTATCGCTTCACCAACCGATCCATCGGCCAGTTCCGCCAGACTTTCAGGGTTCTGCCCGGCTTTAAACTCTGCATTATGCAAGGCTTGGCTTAAATTTGAACTGTTCAACTTATCACACCGCAATTCGCGGCAACGCGAGCGCACGGTGGGCAATAAGCTGGCAGGTTGATGGCTGATCATCAGGATAATGGTTTTTTCAGGCGGCTCTTCCAGAATTTTCAACAGGGCATTGGCTGCCGAGTTGTTCATTTCATCAGCCGCATCCACTATTGCCACACGCCAACCGCCATCTGCCGCTGAAAGCTGAAAGAATCCCTTTAAAGCGCGGGTTTCTTCCACCGTGATATCGCGTTTATGCCGCTTTGTCTTGTGATCCCAAGGGCGCCGGCACAAAAACAAACGCGGTTCCCCCAATGTGGCAACACGGCGCATAATCGGGTGATCCGCTGGAATATCCAGCGTATCGGATGCGGGTAGGGGATCGGTGAACATGCCGCCGTCATTGCCAGGTTGTGCCAGTAAAAACCGTGCGATTTTCCAAGCCAATGTGGCCTTGCCAACCCCGCGCGGCCCGGTGATCAGCCATGCATGGTGTAAGCGGTCTGACTGGAAGGCGGCCAGAAAATCTGCCTGTGCTTTATCCTGCCCCAGTAACAGGGCCGTTGCACGTGGGTGCGGTGCCCCTTCAACGCAATCAGATTGCGGGGTGGCATCATCGTTCACGATAAAGCACCTTGATAAGCCGCCCAAATAGCACGTTCCACAGCCTGTACGTTTTGCGCCCCATCAATGACATGGCATCGGTCGGGATATTGTGCGGCTAAATCCAGAAAACCCGCGCGAAGACGTTTTTGAAAATCCAGCCCCATATCCTCAAAACGGTCTTCACCTGATTTGCGCGCCAAGCCGCGCGTCAGGGAAGTTTCAGGATCAATATCAATGATAAAGGTCAGATCTGCCTCACGCTTAATCATAGTTTTATGTATTAAATCAACAACTTCGCGTAAGTCTGCACGTGCAACACCTTGATATACCCGCGTGCTGTCCACATAGCGGTCACAGACAACCACAGCCCCGCGTGCCAGTGCAGGCTCTATGGTTTTTTCCAAGTGATCACGTCGTGCGGCATTAAATAATAGCAGTTCAGTTTCCGCTGACCAACGGTCAGGATCACCTTCTACCAACAGCTTTCGAATGGCTTCCGCGCCTGTCGAACCGCCGGGTTCGCGGGTCCAGATACAAGGTTTTCCAGCCGCTTCCAATGCGGCGACCAAGGCTTTGGCCTGTGTGGATTTCCCTGACCCGTCAATGCCTTCAAAGGTAATGAACATGGGGGCTTTACCGATCTTCGGAAGGGCCCATAAGCTCTTCTTTGATCTTGCTAGCGGATACTTTCATGCGCCCTAACAGCCCCGTTTTAGGCACATTTGATTTGGCATAAAGCGGGTATTTGGTTGCCGCCATGTCATTGGCTTGAATGACCAAAGTGGCGATTTGTGCATCCTTGGCGATAGGGGCTTCAATCGGCCCCGTGTAGCGGATTGTGGCCTTGTAATTGTCAACCGCGTCATATGGCATAAGTGCCTTGATCGCCGTCGGGGAATATAGCTCTACAGTGGATTCTTTGCCTAACCAGACATCCGCAGTGCCAACCACAACATCTTTTTCATAAACGGTCTTTTCGGTGAAATTCCGAAATGCCCAATTAATAACACGCTCGCCCTCTGATGCGCGATCTGCAGAACTTTGCATGCCCGTGATCATAAACGTCACCCGACGCCCGTCTTGCACCGCTGACCCGACCAGCCCGTAGCCTGCTTCTTGGGTATGACCGGTTTTCAATCCATCTGCCCCGATCCCCATCTTTAAAAGCGGATTACGGTTGTTTTGGCTGATATTGGCCCAAGTAAAGGTGTCTTGGGCGAAATAGCTGTAATACTCAGGAAATTCGTTTTGCAGCCGCGTGGCCAGCACGACCAAATCCCGCGCACTCATACGTTGGTTCGGGTGTGGCCAGCCCGTGGCATTGGCAAATGTAGAGTTATTCATGCCCAAGTTTTTCGCGCGGGCTGTCATTTTGCGGGCAAAAGCGGCTTCTGATCCTTCCAGACCTTCCGCGACAACAACACAGGCGTCATTGCCTGATTGTACGATAATGCCCGGTATCAAATCCCTGACCGCAACACGTTCACCTTGGCGCAAAAACATCTTTGAGCCGCCCATAAGATGGGCTTTTTCGGACACGGAAAACTTGCTGTCCATCGTGATACGCCCGGATTTCAGGGCTTCAAACAACATGTTCAGTGTCATCAGTTTTGACATCGAAGCAGGCGGAATAGGGCGCTCGGCATCTTTTGCATATAAAACCGCGCCCGACTGCACATCTATAACATATGCAGAGCTTGCTATGGTTTCAAAGGCCAGCCCGGAAACAGTTGTTGCCAGAAATGCAATCAAGCATAAAACGGTTTTGATGGCAGTCATTTGACCCTCTTATTTCTTTGCTAAATAGGCATCTGCAAAGCCCATTTTTTTAATTTCGTTCAAATAAGCATCGCGTTCGCCTTTGGTTTGCGCAGGGCCTGCCAAAACGCGCCAGAAGGTTTTACCTTTGGCGGTTGCTTTCACCACTTTGCCCGGAATTTTACGGGTTTCCAATGCTTTAAGCGTATTTTTAGCGTTTGTTTCAACACTGAAGAAACCCAGTTGGATAAATGGTAAAGCCAAACTGTATGTGCTTTTTTGTGCAACAGCCTTGGGGGCCGCAACTTTAGGTGTAGGTGTTGATTTAGTCTTGCCTGGTGTGGTTCTGGCAATATCCACCTTTTTTGTATCCACCTTTTTTGTATCCACCGTTTTTGCCATCCCTTTTTTGGCTTCTGCTGCCGCAACGGATTTCAAAACAGTGTCTTTGACATCTTGTGTCGACGCCGGTTTCAGCACCTCGGTTGTCACGGTTTCAGGTATGGGGGGGGAACCGCCGCCATCATCTGCCGCAACTGTTTCTCGGCGCAACACCGTGACATTCAAAGTCGTAGGTGCGCCAGCCAACACACCCAATGCCGAAGCCGCTTCAGAGGAAAGCTGTAATCTTGGCCCTGGGTTATCGCGTTCACGCTTAAACAAGGCGCCGATTACAAATTTACCGTTGGTTTTATTACGAATAATCACGCGTTCGGGCTGGTCACTGTCCGGGTGTGCTACCCAAATCCCGCCAAGCGATGGCCGGCCATCCCATAGGGCTTTTTCGGTGACTTGGAAAACTTCGGGCGATTCCACGTCGCGTTCCACCAATTTGATCGAACCCGCTTGGCTTGGTGTGGCTGCATTGGTTTTCTTACCAAACAGCCCAGTGCCGCCTTCTTTTTTACTGAACAGTCCGCCGCCATTTCCTTTGCCTTTGAAAAGATTGGGCGATTTACCTTCTTCACAAGCGGCTAAACTGACAGACACCAGTGCCGCCAAGCCTATTTTCATCAATTTACCAGTAAATATGACCTTGCTCATGCCCATCACTCCTGTATCCGCTTATATGTTTTTATAGTAGGTTGCTCTGCCCTGCGGTTTTTGCTTTTTGCACACCCTAGACAAAACCGGGCCTTATTGGAAGTGTCTTGTTTTTACCTTTTTTGCGTTTAAGCGATGTTTTGCTTGAATTTGGGCTTGCAGTTTCATCAAAGCAGAATTAGTCAGGCAGTTGTTGAAAGCATCGACCTTTTAACTTGTACGCGGAGAGGTGGCAGAGTGGTCGAATGCGGCGGTCTTGAAAACCGTTGAGGTGCGAGCCTCCCAGGGTTCGAATCCCTGTCTCTCCGCCATTTCCTTTAAAATCAAAGCCTTAGAGTTGTTTGTGTCAGGTGTGCCACAAAGTGAGGCACACTACATTGAAATTAGATGCTTATTTATCACCTTCCCGCCACGGGGTTTATTATTTCCGTTGGCCTTTACCACAGATCATAAATCAGCCGCGCCGAACAATTCGGTTATCTTTATATACACGTTGTCCAGAAATGGCTGGTGAATTGTCTCGTTATCTTGCATCTTGCGGGTGTTTGATAAGGAATAACAAAGCTTTGGCTAAACTAAGACACGATGAAATGCGGGAAATGGTTCGAAGTTATTTTCATAATAGCTTGGCCCGCCGTCTCGAACAACTGAACAACACTGGTTTTACAGAATTTCAGATGGTGGCGATACAAAACACCCTAGATTTCCATGAAGAGTGAATAGCCCCTAGTTTCCTAGACGCCTTGCTTGTTCATTTTTAGCTGCCTTTCAAATTCAACGGGTGACAGCATCCCGTTTCTAACATGTTTGCGT
>JAESRV010000079.1 GCA_016764475.1 Amylibacter sp. | reverse complement strand
ATCTATCTTGAATTCTTCTGTGAAATTTGGTCGTGCCATTGAGTTCTCCTTGCCTCATTTTTAGGGGACAAGGTGTCTATAAATCTAGGGGCTATTCACTCTTTATGTGTTCTGTCGGCTCTGGCAATTTTATAGGGCACCCCTATGGCAAAGTTATCTACCTCTGGTCTCAAATTTTCGGTAATTGACTTCTTTCTTTGAGCCTTTCTCAATGTTACGTTCCGAATACCCCTTTGCTTTCGATTCAGTGGTCTACGACTTGGTTGAGTTGGATTTTCAAAAACCACCAATATGATAAAGCATGTATGCTTTACACCTAAATATATTAGACGCCCTGATTGCATTTTTGTATCAAGCCTTACACCAGCCCGACAAATACACAGCATAACGATAATACCAGATCACAAAAAACTCTCCCAGTTTTCTAAGTGCCCTAGATTTCAGCCACTGCATCCAATATTTGTTTAAGGGCAAATCATACTTTTGACCGCTTTCGCGCATCTTTCCAAGCGGCTTTTCCTGATCTTGCATTTTGCAGTACGGCTTCATAGTCACAACCTAAAATATCATCACAAACCTGCACTGCAGAAAGAATAGTATTTTCATTGCCTTTCATTGCAGAAACTTTAAAACTTGCGGCTTGCGACATGACCCTTGAAACCCGTTCTTTTAAGGTACGTTTTGGCTTTGGGGGCATATTTTCAGCCGCAGCAAGTTGCTCTTGAGTACCCGTTCGGGCTGCATGTTCAGTCAGTATTTCGGTGATACGCGCCGCGCGATCTGGATTTCCCAACCGAGCGGTCAGCCCATATTGATACCATCGCACATAATTTGGAGTACGGTCAGTATAACGCATTCTTTGGATAACCGTTTCTAAAGTTGAAAAGAATACCATAGGAATAGTTAAAGCGTGATCCATCACATCTTGCAGCGGATCCGTTTTATTTTCAGCTACAAACGCTTTACCTGCTTTTGCACCCGGGGCATCAGGTGCATTGTTATTATGCGCCCCCCCTGTACTGGCAGGGCTGTATCCGTTTATTGAAAATGGATGATTGGCATGCATAAAATTCCCACCCGCCAATATAGTTCTGAATTCAAAGTTTACATCTGGGATGGTACTATCAAAATAAATATCTTTCGAAGGTGCCATCTTATCCAAATAGGCACGCGACACGCATCCATGGTAAATGTTTGGTGTAACAGGGAATAATTGGCCTAATCGGCATCCCATCAAGGCATCAATGTTTTTGGTATTTGGATTATACAGGTAAGGCGTGCCGTAGGTGCTGTTTTTGTAAAACCGTATGCCGCCCGTTTTTTTACCGTAGCCTTTAATCGGCCACCCATAAGTTGCGCGATTCCATGATATGCCGTCGGGACGGTGAGCCTCCAATAGCTGGCGCAAATATTTGAACTGCCCGGGAACTATCCCGTCGTCATCACCAAAAAATATCACATACTCGCCACTGCTTTCATGCAAAGCACGGTTGAAGTTTTCTCGCATCGAAATGCGGGTACCCGTGTTCACATAACGTATGCGAGGATCAGAAAAACTTTTAACAACCTCTTCCGTGTTATCCTGACTGGCATTGTTGCAAATAACAATTTCAAGATTATCGTCGTTAATTTCCAGGGCTGTCTGAATGGAGTAACGCAAATACTCGGCACGTTCGCGTGTTGGTATTATGATACTGATTTTCATGTGATACTCAGTTTTTATAACGATTCGAACCCAATGCCCTATAAATCACTCGGTTATATTTATATAATGGCGTGCCTAAATTCAAGGATATTTCCACTTTAGAACACAGTAGGTACACCAACAATGTAAGGTGGATCAACGAGATTGTCTGGCCTTGCTCCAAAATTCAGCAAATCACGACGACCATATATATCGGCGATTCCCTCTGCCAGTTCTTTGACTGTACGCCCTGAACCCGTGCAGATATTTGCAGCCCCTCGGGTTTGGCTGAAAGTGCCGTCAACGATCATTTTGGCGGCAGTTTTCACATCAATAAAATCACGCACTTGGGTGCCGCTGGTTAAATCCACGACTTCCCCTCGTTGCAACTTATCATGCAGGAACGGCACTAGGCGCTTAGGGTGCTCCCCTGCGCCGAACAGATAAAACAACCGGCACCACAGGAATGATATATCCTCATGTGTGAACCATTGTTGCAAGGTTTGATAGGCCGCAACTTTGGCGGCTGAATAGGGTGTTGTAGGGGCCAAGGGCGTGTCTAATGACAGGGGATTTTCGGATATTTCATATTCGATACATGTGCCTAACCCAACGAAGCGGCCAAGCTTACGGGCGGCAGCGGCTTTGGTAAGTTGCAGTGTGCCACATAGGCAATCCAGATTTTTTTCCGATGTCAGGTAAATACCCGGCTCTGCATACCATGCCGCATGAATGACTGTATCAATACCGTCTAAAGCGTCATACCACCAAGTGGCATCTTCTTGAAACAAATCAGCGGTTTCAAGAACACGCGTCTGTTTTTTGTTGATCGTAATGCGGTCTTGCCAATTCGGGCGCACGGTCAGCAGGATTGTGTGACCTTCAGCTTCAAGCCGTTGTAAAATATGCCGCCCGACAAACCCTGTTGCCCCTGTCAGCAAGACATGCGCCATCAGATTACCTTTAATTCCGGTACAGCGACCACGAATTTGGTGCCAAGGGCTGCCAGATCGGCATTTTGCTTCATCACTTCGGCGGCGATGTTCCACGGCAGGATCACCAGATAATCCGGGCGGCGGGTTTGCAAGGTGTCGGGCGGCAAGATCGGAATATGGCTGGCAGGCATATACTGCCCTATTTTGGCTTTTGCCGCATCGCAAACGAAAGGCATAAGGTCAGGGCGAATGCCTGCATAATTCATCAACGTATTGCCCTTGGCAGCAGCCCCGTAGCCCGCAACCGATTTACCGTTTGCCTTTGCATCCAGCAAGAACCGCACTAAACCGTCTTTGACCGCATCGGCCTTTGCTTGAAACGATGTGTAGGTTTTTTCGGTTTGCAAACCTGCGTCGGTTTCCGCCTGAAGCAGTTTTTCAACCGCATTGGTTTTTGCGTAATCCGCTTCCTTCAAACAGCCATAAACCCGCAGGCTGCCGCCATGTGTGGGTAGCTCTTCCACATCAAAGATGCGCAGGCCTGCCTGTGCAAAGACAGAGCCAACCGCGCAAAGCGACAGGTAGGAAAAGTGTTCATGGTAGACTGTATCAAACTGGTTATGCAGGATAAGTTGCATCAAGTGCGGGAACTCAAATGTGACAACACCGTTCGGCTTTAAAAGTGCCGCAACCCCTTGGGTGAAATCATTGATGTCAGGCACATGGGCGTAAACATTATTACCTAAAACCAGATCAGCGCGCTCCCCCGCATCCGCCATTTTCTGACCGACGGATTTACCGAAAAACTGCTGACGCACAGGCACACCGATTGCTTTGGCCGCCTCTGCGGTGCTTTTTGTCGGCTCAATACCCAGACAAGGCACGCCGCTTGTCACAAAGTTTTTCAACAGGTAGCCATCGTTTGACGCCAGTTCCACCACAAAGCTGTCTGCCGATAGATCAAGCCGTTTAGTGATCATTTCGCAATAGCTTGCCGCATGTTTCAGCCACCCTTGAGAGGTCGAAGAAAAATAGGCGTAATTTTCGCTGAACAACGCATCCGCTTGCGCATAATCTTCGGTTTGAACCAGCCAGCAGTTTGTACAGGTTAAAATCCGCAAAGGATAAGTAACCTCTGGTTTACGCAAATCTTCAAACTTCAGATAAGCATTTGATGGCGGGGCATTCCCAAGGTCAAGGAATTCCAGTTCAAGTTCGGTATGGCAATGGCGACATTTCATAGGGTGATCGGTTCTATTGTTGCAAAAAGGGGGTGGTTCTGGTCACGTTCGGATATGCTAGATATCGGCAACAGCCAGTCAATGGCAAGGGCAGGGTCGGTTAAGTTCACCGCCGCTTCATAGTCAGGCTTATAGGGTTGGGAATGGCAGTAATGCATTTCCACATCGTCGGTCAGGGTTTGAAAGCCGTGCGCACAGCCTGCCGGGATATAAACAGTTTCCAAGGCGTCGCTATCCAGCATAACGCTACAAACACGCCCGAAGCTGGCGGCGTTTTTGCGCAGATCAACAAACACATCCAACACACGGCCCCGCACGCAGCGCACCAGTTTAATCTCGGCAAAAGGCGAGCGTTGAAAATGCAGGCCGCGCACCGTGCCTTTGGCCGCATTGATTGAGGTGTTCATCTGTACCCAATCCGTGTTCAACCCATGTTGCGCAAACTCTTGCGCACAATAGACCCGCGCAAAGGCACCGCGACTGTCGCCTAGTTTCTTAGGCGTGATTTTATATGCCCCGTCTATGGTTAACGGTTCAAAAATCATGCGGCTTCATACTTTTTAATCTGTTCAAGAGTGATCTCCAACGGCGCGCGCCCTTCAGCGGTTTCTTTGTACCATGTCATAGTGTTGATAACAGCCGTTGAAAAATCCCATTTAGGGTGCCAGCCCAATGTTGTGCGGGCTTTGTCGATTGCCAGCATCAGCAGCCCCGCTTCGTGCGGGGCGGCGGGATCAGCATTGGCGTGATATGTGCCGTCCCATGTTTTCAGGGCGGTTTGGATGACATCTTCAACCGTGCGATTATCGGTTGCATCCGGCCCGAAATTAAACGCGGTTGCCAAGCTGTTATCGACAGTGATTTTTTCGGCCAACAACATATAGCCCGCAAGCGGCTCCAACACATGTTGCCAAGGGCGCACAGCGTTGGGGTTGCGGGTTTCAATGGAATTCCCTTGCATCAAAGCACGCGCAATATCGGGCAGCAAACGGTTTTCACACCAGTCACCGCCGCCGATCACATTGCCGGCACGCGCTGAAGCCAGTTTTATCGGTAGGGTTTCTTGTGCGAACAGTGAACGATAACTGCCCACCACCAGTTCCGTGCCTGCTTTGCTGGCACTATAAGGATCAATCCCGCCCAAACGATCGGTTTCCCTATAAGCGTGCTTGGTTTCCAAATTCTGGTAAACCTTATCGGTGGTCACAACCACAACCGTGCAGGCATGTGCAGATTTGCGCAATGCCTCCAGCAAATTTGCAGTGCCCATTACGTTGGTGTTCCAGGTTTCCAGCGTGTCACGATAACTGCGCAAAACCAGCGATTGCGCAGCCAAGTGAAACACAAAATCGGCTTTGGTTTCTGCAACATAAGCCGCCAGAGCATCTGCATCACTTATGTTGCCGATATGATGATGGATTTTACCATCCAGTTCCAACTGGTTAAATAATGCAGGATCAGTGTCGGGTTCCAGCGCATAGCCGAAAACCGTTGCCCCCATTTGGTGCAGCCATAAGGCCATCCAACAGCCCTTAAAGCCCGTGTGACCCGTTAGTAAAACCCGTTTATTTTTCCAAAACGGGTTCAAGACCAGACCTTCCAGGGGGCATCGCCTTTGGCCCATAATTCTTCCAGATAGTTCCGGTCGCGCAACGTATCCATTGCAGCCCAGAACCCGTCATGTTTGCGCACCGCCAGCTGGCCTTCGTTGGCCAGACCGATTAAAGGGGCTTGTTCAAAGATTGTTGCGTCACCGTCAATGCGATCTATCACTGAAGGTTCGCAAACCATGAAACCGCCACTAACCCATTGCCCGTCACCTTTGGGTTTTTCCAGAAAGTTCGATACTTTCTTGTCGGTAATTTCCAAAGACCCGAACCGGCCTGCGGGCTGCACCGCAGAAATTGTTGCTTCACAGTTTTCTGCTTTGTGAAACTTGATCAATTCGGCAATATCAATATTGCTGACACCATCGCCGTAAGTCAGGCAAAACGTATCATCCAAGTGTTCGCGCACACGTTTGAGCCGCCCCCCTGTTTGGGTCAGTTCGCCTGTGTCAATTAAGGTAACGTTCCAAGCCTCAGCCCGTTGGCGATGCACTTTCATTTCATTGTTTGCCATATCAAACGTCACATCCGACATATGCAAAAAGTAATTGGCGAAATATTCTTTGATCTGATAGCCGCGATAGCCACAGCAAATCACGAAATCATTCACCCCGTGCGCACTATATATCTTCATGATATGCCACAGAATTGGCCGCCCGCCGATTTCAATCATCGGTTTCGGCTTCATGTGGCTTTCTTCGCTGATACGTGTGCCCAAGCCACCTGCCAGAATAACTGCCTTCACCATCTGTGCTACCCTTGGAATAGTTGTCGTTATATGCGGATAACAAACCACCTTGGAAAATGATAGCTTTTTTCGACTTTACGCATCGGCTACAATTTGATGTTTGCGTATATACTGGTTTGGGTTAAAGCCTATGAGAAACCTTTGTGGAATATGAATGATGGCTGCCAACGCTAGTACCCCTTGCCCTATTTGCGCAAATATCCATGCAAACTTAGTGCTGGCCACAAGGCAGAGCATTCCCACATTGCAAAATGTAACACTGAACAATCTTGAAGAAGCCGTTAATTTTTCAACGGGCACCTTAAATATGGTGCGCTGTGGGAACTGTAGTTTTGTTTGGAATGCAGCGTTTGACCAAAGCAAAATCTCTTATGACGATGGCTATAATAATGATGTAACGTATTCCGGTTATTATGTAGAGCATTTAGAAAACATGGCGGATCGGATCATCAATTCTGTGCCTGAAAGCGACCCTATTCATTATGTTGAGGTGGGCTGCGGTGAAGCTGACTTTTTACGCCTCGTAGTGGAACGTGCCAAAGGTAGATGTGTTTCGGCCATAGGGTTTGACCCCTCTTTCACAGGGGATAAAAACCTGCCGGAAGGGGTGGTAATTCACAAAACTTTCTTTGGCCAAGATCAGATCAAACTTGTGCCCGAAGCCACAAATATTATTTGCTCAAGACACACGATTGAACATGTCCCTGACGTGCATTCATTTGTAAGTGCGTTGGCAATCCCGATGACCACCAAGGAACGCACATTATTTATTGAAACACCTGATGCCAACTGGATTTTGGAAAACACCGCATTTCAAGATTTCTTTTATGAGCATTGTTCAATTTATACGCCTGCATCCATGGTCAGGGTTTTAGCTGAATATGGGTTGGATGCGAAAACAACACCCGTATATGACGGGCAGTATATGTGGACTGAGGCAAAGCTTTCACAAAGCAAAGACCTATCTGACACGGTAATAGAACAAGACACTGCCCTGGCATATATTGAAAAAAGCACGGCAATGTTGGATGAATGGAACACTTTCATTCAACAGCGTTCACAACAAAGACCTGTAGCGATTTGGGGAGCGGCCTCTAAAGGTGTTACATTCGCTTTATTGCAGCCTAAAGCAGATAACAACAACGCAGGCATTGCCTGTGCGATAGACTTGAACAAGGCCAAACAGAATTGCTTTTTGCCCATAAGCGGCATACCAGTTGTCAGCCCAAAAACCGCACATGAAATGGGTGTCGGTACGGTGATTATCATGAACCCCAACTATAAGGCCGAGATTGAAACCATGGCAGCAAGCATGGGTTGGTCGCCGGATTTTGTAACCTTGAACGATTAGGGCCCTAATTGTATGATCACAATCGCCAAAAAACTTGACCTAAATTGGATTTATTGAAATAGGGACAGATAACAAGAAAAGTAGGGCATTCCAAATGACTGATTTTGCAGATGAAGTAAAAAACCGTATTGCCGGTTACAGGGGTGAAACCGAAATGGTCAAAGCGGCCTCGGATTTTTTGCAGGCATCCACGCAACCCAAGTATTGCTATAATTTTGCATGGCAAGGCCGCCCGATTATTCAATACCCGCAAGACATTGTCGGCATGCAGGAACTAATCTGGGAAGTGAAGCCCGACCTGATTATCGAAACCGGTATCGCCCATGGTGGGTCACTGATCTTCATGGCCTCTATTCTGGCAATGCTGGATATGAACGATGCGATTGAAGCTGGGCAAACACTTGACCCATCGAAATCTAATCGCAAAGTTCTGGGCGTTGATATTGACATCCGTGAACACAATCGTGCGGCCATTGAAGCGCATCCGATGTATACGCGCATACAAATGATCCAGGGTTCAAGTATTGACGACGCTATTGTGGCGCAGGTTAAGAAAGTTGCAGGGCAATATGACCGTATTATGGTTTGCCTAGACAGTAACCACACCCATGATCACGTGCGGGCGGAACTGGAAGCCTATGCACCGCTGACATCCAAGGGCAGTTATTGCGTTGTTTTTGATACGCTTATTGAAGACATGCCTGCAGATGAATACCCCGACCGTTCTTGGGGCCCGGGCGACAACCCTAAAACAGCTGTTTGGGATTACCTGAAAACCCACCCGGAGTTTGAGATTGATAAATCGGTAGCTGATAAGTTACTGATCACTGTAGCGCATGACGGTTTTCTTAAACGGATATAGTAAACGGTACTGACATGAACTTTCATCACGCATTCAGTTCAATTAAAAATAAACAATTATCATTTTACCCACTTTTGATTCGGTAAACAATATGAAATCTTATTTATCAGCCAATCAGACACGTAAACGATAAACGACAAGTTTGTGGAGATCAGTGGGTATTCGTCAATGTCCGCTTTGAATAGCCCCCATCAGAAACCCTCATGCCCATACCCAAACATAGCCTCAGTTGCCTTGTTCACCGACTCCCGAACCGGATCAAGGTTTATCCGTACTGGAAGCACTGTGGAAGCATGCGGGGGGCGGTTCAAGGTGTGGTATTTCAGACACAAATTGGATTTCAAAAGAAAATCCGTCTTAAGCAAAATTGGAATTAGTGCTCATAATAACGTGTTTTAATGACACTCGCCTTTGAAGTGGATAATATTATTATGGATTATTTTAAAGAGAGTCGATTGAAGGGTGGAAAATATGGTAAACCCTAGTGTAATGGTTTTGTTAAACCGTGCGTAAAGAAATCGATAAAATATAAAAAAAGCAGGCATAATAATGGGCAAACTATCACTTCAGAATATTTCTGTTGGCAAGCAGATATTTTTGTTGCCGCTAATCGCACTCGTAGGATTGTTCGTCATTATCGTGATGCAATACTTGAGCATGGAAGCCCAATCCAGTTTTGACAGGGACAATAAAAACCGGTGGGAACTTACAAAGGACATCCTTCACTTACAGCAACAAATGACCCGGATTCGGTTAAGTGAAAAAGAGTTTATTTCGACGCATTCCATTGAGGCAACCCGCAAGCACCGGGACGCTATGCGCAGCATTTTAAAGACTCTCGAAAAGGTCAATCTAGCTAAAGAAATACCCCTGTTTGACAAGGAGATTGTTAGCGAATGGCGTTCCATGCTGGATCGTTACCAAGAGCTCCAAGTGGATTCAGCCGATGAAATTGCAAAAATCGGATTTTCGCAAAATATGGGGCTGCGTGGTTCCATGCGCAACGCCGTGCATATTATCGAGGGACGCATAAAGGGCAAAAACCATTCCTTGATGGAAGACATGCTGCAAATGCGCCGTCAAGAAAAGGACTACATTATCAGAAGAGAGGACAAGTTCTACCAAAGGTGGGAGAAATCCATTCCGGTTTTTATGAAAAATGTCGAGACTTCAAAGCTATCACCCGTAGATCGCATCGTCATCAAGTTGTCGATGCCGATATATGTTGACAGTTTCAGGCAGATTAAAGAACTGACGATAGATCATGTTTCAGATGGGTATGCCGCCGACAAAATTTCCACAAAGATTTTGCAGAGTATCACAAGCACTTTCGGGGACCTGTCCTATCGGGCAAATGCCGGCATTCAGGCCAACAGCACCCGGGTGCGCAGTGACTTTGTATTCCTTCTAGGCTTGACCCTATTGATTGCGGCACTGGTCGCGACAACCAGCGGCTTTATTGGATCCGCACTGCGAAACAATCTGTTGTTGCTGGCAGGCGCAATGACCCGATTGGCAAAAGGAGACGTCTACGCCCGCATTTCGGTATCCACATTCAAGAATGAACTGGGCATGATGGCTAATGCGCTTCGTGTGTTTCGCGACTCTGAACAAAAGAAACTATGGGCCGAAATAAATTTAAAAAATGCCCAGGAACACACTGAAAATATAATCGAATCCTTGAATGAATCCTTGTTTGAAATTGATACGAACGGCGTCATTATCAGAGCAAATAAAGCCAGCGCGAAACTATGGGAAACCTCAGTTGATAAATTGCTCGGCCAAAGACTGGTTGATCTATTTGTGTCGAAAACTGAAGAAGAACAAAAATATGCTGAGCAATTAGCCCAATTAGCGTTCACGCAAAACCGGTTGGAGGAGATGAAACTTATCTCAAGCGATCAGGCGGTAAGCTTCATGGAAAAAACAAAAGTACCATTGCTGCTGATTGCCGAAGACGGAACAATTGCCCAAACAAACGCTGCCGCAGCTGGCATGCTTGGGTATGTGACGGAAGAACTAAGGGGGCAAGAAATTGAAATTTTGATCCCTGAAGCGTTCAGAAAAAATCACCATTCCCACGTATCGACTGGGTTCAGTCAGAAAACCGCACGCTTGATGGCCGATGGTCGCGGTTTAACAGCACAGCACAAAGACGGCCACGAAATTGAAATATCCATTGGACTGGCCCACTTCACAATTGGCATGCAACCGCACATGCTTTGTGTTTGTATCCGCAAAGAGGACAGCCTTGCCCCCGATACAATAACTGAATCAACCCTTCGAGGGTTGTTCAACGGATTTGGCATTAATTCTGCAGTGGCGCAATTCGCAACGAGCCGTGGCCAGGGTATGTTACGCGAAGATGAAATAATAACTGCCAACGGCGCAGTGGTTCCCATCACCGTTTCGGGCTCTTTGATGGCTAGCACCTCAAAAAGCCCGCCTGGTGCAATTGTGACAATTCAAGACATCACAAAGCGCAAACAAAATGAACGAAAAATTTTACAATTCAAACAAGTTCTAGACCAAAGTTGCGATCAGGTCATTATGTTTTGGTCTGAGACCTATGAAATATTTTATTTGAACGATACTGCCCGCCATCAGACAGGGTGGAGTGTTGAAGATTATTCAAAGAAAACGCTTTTGGAATTCAATCCGGATTTTAATCCGAACGAATTCAGCTTGCGTGTTGAACCGCTAATTTCCGGCGAAAAACAGCAGATAATTTATGAAAGAATAGAATCCAGAACCGGTAACTCGGTTGAAGTTTCTGTGGAATATATTTTTTCAAACAAGGAAACAAAGGCCTATTTTGTGGCAGTGGTTCGGGATATTTCCGAGCGCAAGATTGCCGAAACGGCCAAGGCAGATTTTATAGCGACGATCAGTCATGAGCTTCGCACGCCGTTGACGTCGATCAAAGGTGCTTTGGGATTAATAAAGTCAGGTGCCGTTGGCGAATTGAACGACAAGATTGGCCATCTTGTTTCAATAGCTCTTTCAAATAGCGAYCGGTTAATAGGCCTGGTTAACGATATTYTGGATATAGAAAAAGCCTCGKCYGGGAAARYGARCTTCAAATTTGARCCYATRGATATCTGTGARCTGGTWCATKMCKCGATTGAGGCCAATSACGGGTAYGCCMAAACCTATGGTGTGASCTTCAAATACAWAGGYGTTGACAMSGAGATTMTGGTYAASGGYGACRAGGATAAATTGATGCAAGTGATGTCMAACCTGATGTCAAATGCGGCTAARTTTTCAAAAAARGGKCAGGAYATAGAAATTTCACTGAAATGTGAAARYGGTAAGGTAAGGGTTCAGGTTAAAGAYAMCGGAAGCGGTATWCCMGARGCCGCACRGKCCACAATATTCGATAAATTCACCCAAGCTGACTCAAGCGATAAAAGACAAAAAGGCGGCACCGGGTTGGGCCTGAGCATCGTAAAAACCATGGTGGAAGCACATGGAAGCAAAATC